>QHVY01000434.1:0-2195 GCA_003223695.1 Acidobacteriota bacterium | reverse complement strand
GGCCGATCGTGCGTGAGATGCTGCGCACGCTCTTGACCGTTTTCGGAATCGCGGTCGGCGTCGCAGTCGTCGTGGCGATCGCCCTGGCGAACCAAAGCGCACTGCGTGCATTCCGCGAGTCGGTCGACGCCGTTTCCGGCCGTGCGAATTATCAGATTGCCTCCGACTCCGCCCTTGACGAGACGCTGCTGCTGAAACTGCAGCCGTTCTGGCGTCTCGGCGTTCGTTTCGCGCCGGTGATCGACATCGACGGAATAGTCGAACCGCAGCAGATTCCGATTCGGCTCCTCGCCGTCGATCTGCTGAGCGACATCCATTTTCGCGACTACCGCTACGCCGCGATTCAAGCCACCTATTTCAATCTTTTCAAGGAAGATGCGATTGTTCTTCCCGCCACCTTCACCCACGATCACGGCCTGCGCCTCGGCTCCCCGATCGCGTTGAACGTTCTCGGTCACGAGACCACGATGATCGTCCGAGGGATTCTCGAAGCGCGCGGCCCGGCCACGGCGTTCAACGGTAGCATCGGCATCGCCGACATCGCCACAGCGCAAAAGCGATTTGGCATGGCGGGCCGCCTAACACGGATCGATCTGCTCGTGCCGGACGACAGGCTGATTCCGGAGATCCGGCGCGCCATTCCGGTGGGCTCGCGTCTCGAGCGGCCATCGCGCCGCAACGAGCGCGTGGAGAAAATGCTCCGCGCGTTTCGCGTAAACCTCTTCGCGCTCGCCGGCGTGGCGCTGCTCGTCGGCATGTTCCTCGTCTATAACACGGTGCTGATCTCGATTTTGCGGCGCCGCAAGGATGTCGGCATCCTCAAGACGCTCGGCGCGTCACCGCGGCAAATCCTCGTTGCGTTTCTGATCGAGGGACTGCTGTTCGGCGCACTCGGTTCAGCTCTCGGCGTCGTTCTTGGCAACACACTGGCCTTCGCGATCCTGCGGACGATCAGCCGTACAGTGAACGAGTTGTACGTCGTCTCGCAGCCGGAGTCGATCGCGCTAACGCCGACGATCGTCGCGATAGGCGTGAGTGTCGGCATGCTCCTGTCGCTCGTCTCTGCGATTCAACCGTCGATCGAAGCAGCGCACGTTCGACCGAACTTACTCATTCAAGCCGGCCTTCAACAAAGCGTGCAGCGAATCAGACGCCGCGGATTCGTCGTCGCAGCGATCCTTTGCTTCGCTGCTGCAGCCGGCATGTCGCTGTTGCCGCCGTACAACGGCATCGCGGTCGGCGGTTACGTGGCCGTACTTCTGATCGTCATCGCATTCTCGCTTCTATCGCCTTCGATCGTGACGATCGCGTCGGTATCGCTCGCGCGGCCGCTGCGTGCAATTTACGGCACGATCGGCCAGCTCGCGCCGGCATCGATCCGTGCATCGCTGCGTCGTACAGCTGTGGCCACGGCGGCCCTCGCAGTCGCCACCGGAATGATGATCGCCGTCGCGCTGATGGTCGGCAGCTTCCGCGAAACGGTGCGCGTGTGGGTGAATCAGACCGTGAGCTCGGACCTCTGGCTTCGGCCGGCGAAGATGCTTTCGAATGCAGACGCCGCGCTCTTTCCGCCGCAGATCGGCGAGGACCTCAAGCGCGTGCCATTCATTGCAGCGTTTGATCGCATTCGCGGCCGAGACGTTGTGTATCACGACTCCCTGATCGCGGTCGGCAGCGGCGATCTCGAAGTGGCGAAACGCTTCGGCGATCTTCCGATGATCACGCCGCGATCGGCTGCAAAAGCGCTCGATGACGCGATCCTCCACAATGGTGTGCTCGTCTCGGAGAGCTTCTCCCTTAAATTCGATAAACATGTCGGCGATAGTGTCGATTTGCCCGCGGCGAGGTTTCCAATCACAGGAATCTATCGTGATTATTCGAACGATCGCGGCGTCGTGGTCATGGACCGCCCGCTCTACGTCCGCACATTCGGCGACGACGCAATCAACACGGTCATCATCTATTTGAAGCCCGGCGTGAACGCCGAGGAGGCGCGCACGAGTCTCGAGACGATGTTCGGCCCGAAATATCACGCGTTCGCCGTCACCAATCGCGAGATCCGGACCGCCGTGATGCGCATTTTCGATCAGACATTTGTGATCACCTATGCGCTCCTGGCCATCGCGATCGTGGTGGCTGTTCTCGGCATCATCAACACCTTGACTGCACTGATCCTCGAGCGCACGCGCGAGCTC
>QHVY01000262.1:9292-9765 GCA_003223695.1 Acidobacteriota bacterium | reverse complement strand
CTCTAGAAGAGTGATCGCTTCCTGTTTCTGGCCCAGTCCCAATCGCACGAGGGCTTCGTTATATGGCGATACGTATCGTTGACGCGAACGCTCCTGGATTTGTGCGAGGAGTGCTCGCGCTTCAGAAGCGTGGCCGCCTCTCGCCAGAACAAAGCCAGCGTAACCCATATAGCTCACCCCCAGCAGTCCCCCTGCTGTTTGAAACTCCGTGTAAGCATCGTCGTAGCGACCGAGACTCGCGTACGCTTGTGCCAGGTAATTGTGCGCATTGGGAAATTTCGGATCCAATTCGATCACGCGTTTGGCTGCCGCCATCGCTGCCTCAGGATTGCGGCTTAGATACTCAATCCAGGCGACGACCGAGTTGATGATCAGAGATAACGGGTCGACGTCGACCGCACGACGGATCTCGCGACGCGCCTCGTCGAACCGTCCGCGCGATGCCAGACAGACTGCGTACCACTGATGACCCG
>QHVY01000262.1:0-9248 GCA_003223695.1 Acidobacteriota bacterium | reverse complement strand
GACTTCCGCTTGTCCTAGCTCGGGATCAATTTCCAGCGCTTTGGCCGCCGCAGCTTTCGACTTCGGGTATGCCTCACTCGGAGACAACACACTAAAAGCGCCGAGCATGTTGTACGAATCAGCCAGACCAGAGTACGCAAGAGCGTACGAAGGATCACTCGCCATCGCCTGTTGGTAATAGTCAATGCTCTTGTGAAGAGAGTCGACTGTGCGGCGCTCCCAGAAGTATCGGCCGCGCAGGTAGAGCTGATACGCCTCGAGATTCTCCGTGTAACGGCGCGTGAGGCGCTCGTGTTCTTCACTCGTTAGACTGGCCACAAGCGCGCGCGCCACCCGTTCTGAAATTGCATCCTGAAGAGCAAAAACGTCGCTGAACCGCTCGTCGAAGTGATCGGCCCAAATCGACGAGCCGTCATTGACGCGAAGGAGTTGCACCGATACGCGAATGCGATTGCCCACATGCTGTAGGCGTCCGTCGACCACGGAATCGACTTTTTGTTCACGACCGGCCACGAGCGGATCTGCGGCGCTGCTGTATTTGAGGACGCTGCTGGTCGGCCGCACGATGAGACCGTGAACTTGCGCGAGACGTGTGATCAAAGCATCAGCCATTCCGAGAGCAAGGAACTGGTCAAAGATGTGACGATGCCGGCGATGATCAAGACCACCAGCAACGCCACGACCCAGATGTTTCGCGTCCCTGGCAGCCCGTGCGATTCGAATCCGCTGCGGAGGTTTCGCAGATCGATCGCCAAATCCTTCGCGGACTGGTATCGCTCGTTCGGATTCTTCACCAGACACTTGCGGATGATTCGTTGCAATTCGATTGAAGTGTTCGGTGCCGGAGGCTCCTCATGAATGATCTTATGCAGCGTCTCCACTGACGACTCGCCTCGAAATGCTCGATGCTGCGTGACGAGCTCATAGAGGATGCAGCCGAGTGAGAAGATGTCGCTGCGATGATCCGTCGCCTTTCCTTGGGCCTGCTCTGGCGACATGTAACCAGCCGTCCCGAGAACGACGGCTGACGCAGTTAGCTGAACGGCGGTCGGCTCATCCTCCGACATCTGCCCGACGCCGGCGCGCAATTTTGCCAGGCCGAAATCGAGCACTTTCACGAATCCAGACGATGTGACAATCACGTTTTCCGGCTTGAGATCGCGATGGACGATGCCGGCGGCATGCGCAGTGGCGATGCCGTCGGCGATCTGCGCACCGATGTCGATCGTTTGTTTGAGATCGAGCTTGCCGCCAGAGATCCGATCGCGCAGCGTCTCGCCGTCGAGCAGCTCCATTGCAATGAAGTGGCTCTCCCCCTCCGATCCGATCTCATAAATCGTGACCACATTCGGATGATTGAGCGCTGACGCTGTGCGCGCTTCGCGAATGAATCGCTCCAGCGGCTCGCGGTCGTGGATCAGTTCCGGCGGGAGAATCTTGATCGCCACGTGGCGGCCGAGGGTCGGATCGAAGGCGCGGTAGACGCGTCCCATGCCGCCCGCACCGATCAACGAGTCGATTCGGTAGCGCCCGAGCGTCCGCCCGGGAAAATCGGCAGCCAGACTGGACACGGTAAGGCCGATTATAGTTGTCGTTTTCGCGAACGGAATGGCAAGAAGGCGTGTTGTTAGAAGTATGAAGAACTCGTGGACAGGCGGCGAGGCCGCCCGCCCCATCGAGAGCGCGGAGGAAAATCTTGCCGTGGCTGTCCATCGTCTGGACGCGGGTGCGTTTGAGCGGATGATCGAACGATTTGAAGCGCCGCTCTACAGCTACGCCCACGGAATCCTGCAGAATCCGTTCGACGCGCAGGAAGTAGTGCAGGACGCGATGATGCGGGCCCATCGCGCGCTCACGCGGCAGTACAACGAGGAGCGATGCGCGTCGCTCGCGCTGCGGCCATGGCTGTTCCGCACGGTTCGCAATCTTTGTCTCAACAAACGCCGTGGCAAACGCCACGAGCTCGAACAGCCTCTCTCCGAATTCGACGACGGACGCGTCGGTCCGTTCGTTCATTTGGAAGGATCGGATCTCGAGCGCAAACAGGAAGTCGAGCTTCTCCGGCGCGCCATCGCGCTGCTGCCAGTCGATGCTCGCGAATTGATCATGCTGCGGTTCATGGAAGAGATGTCCTACGGCGAAATCGCCAAAACCGTCGGAGCGACCGAAGCGTCGCTGCGCGGAAAAGTGTTCCGGTCGCTCAAATTGCTGCGGGAGGCGCTGGAGAAAAAGGGAGTCGCGTATGCGGTGTAGACCAACACTGACACGCGTCGATGCGCTTCGTACCGGTGAGCTGCCCGACGAAGAACATCGCGCGGTCGAAGAGCACCTGAAGACATGCAAGAGCTGTGAGGAATCCGCCGCTGATATCGAGCACCTGGCGACTGCAGTGAAAGCACTTGCCCTCGTACCGCCGCGGCCGATGCGCGAGAGCATAAGGACCACCGATTTTTTCGATCAAGTGGATAACGTGTGGGTCGCATTTTCGGATCGCGCGATTCGGATGATTAGCGCGCGATCGCTGGATGATCTTCGCTCCTGGTATGCAAAACGGTATGGACGCACGCTCGAGCGCGCGCCGATCCCCGAGCCGCTGCGAAAACAGGTCCTCGCTGCGCTGCACGGGCAAGGTGTCGAGAAGCCTGCAGTCGACCTTCGCGATGCGTCGGAGCTCGAGCGCAGTGTTCTGCAAAAGCTGACGCAGATTCCGCGCGGCGAGGTGCGTAGCTACTCCTGGCTCGCCGAGCAAGTCGGCAAACCTCGGGCGGTGCGGGCGGTGGCCAATGTCGTCGCGCGCAACTGCGTGCCGTTCATCCTGCCGTGTCATCGAGTGGTTCCTGCCGGCGGAGGCGTGGGCAAGTACGCGTACGGCAGCAAAATGAAGCGCGATCTGCTGAGGCGCGAAGGTGTCGATGTCGAGCAGCTCGACTCCCTCGCACGCGAAGGCATCCGCTTCGTCGGCTCCAAGACCACAAAGATTTTTTGCTTCCCCACCTGCCGCGACGCGCGGCGGATTCGGGAGGAAAACCGCGTCCCTTTTCACGAGGTGGACGAGGCGATGGGGAAAGGATTCAGGCCGTGTCATCGATGCCAGCCGAAAGTGGCGTAGCTCCCGCCCCCGCCCGGCCGGCGGGTCGCGAGTCGGGGGTGGCGGGTGGGGCGACTCAAATGGCCCTTTTCCGCCACGGCGGGCTGAAGCCCGCCGCTACACTCGACGTCCACGCGATTTCTATCCCCGCCCGCGCGTTCACCGGCGATTTCTACGTCGTCTATCGCGCGGCGGGCCGGCTGTGGTTCGCGTTAGGCGACGTCGCTGGCAAAGGAATCAACGCGGCGGTGATCATGGCCATGATCCAGGAAGAGCTCGAGGAGCTCACGTACGATGATCCATCCGCGGCGATGTTGCGCCTTCACTTGTTTCTGCGGCCGCTCATTCCGATCAATCGCTTTGCAACGGCGGTGATCGGTTACGTTTCTGACGATGGCGCGTTAAAGATTGCGAACGCCGGTCATTGCACGCCGATCATCGTGCGCGCGGGCGGGGAAATCGATCACGTCGACTCCACCGGTCCGGTGGTTGGCGTCCTCTCCTCATCGCAATGGCGTACGTTCGAGACGACGCTGAGCCGCGGCGATGCGCTCATTCTCTATAGCGATGGCGTGCTCGAGGCGCGTGCTCCCGGCGGTGAAGAGTTCGGAATCGGGCGAATCGAGAGCAATGTGGGACAGGCTTCAGCCCGTCAGATGGCGGAGTCGCTTCTCGCTGCCGTCACCAACCACGCGGGCGGCCTGCGCGAAGACGATCTGACACTGCTGGCCATCAAGCGCTAGTACAATCGCGCCGTGTTCGCGCTCATCGCGGTCTCGCTGCTTGCGCAGACTGCTTTGCCTCCGGCAATTCCATGGAGCGGAAAAAGTCGCGAGCTGATCGCAAAACCTGACAACAAGTGGATCACTGTCGCCGAGAACACCGGCTTCCGCGCGACGCCAAACTATGAGCAGACGGTCGCCTATCTGCGACAACTCGTCTTCGCGGCGCCCGAGCTGCGCATGGTCTCTCTCGGCCGTTCCCCTGAGGGGCGCGACATCTGGATGGTGGTCGCGTCGCGCGATCGCCTCTTCACACCCGAGACGCTGCAGCGAAGCGGGCGCCCCACGCTTTTCGTGCAGGCGGGCATTCACGCGGGCGAGATCGACGGCAAAGACGCCGGCCTGATATTGCTTCGCGAGCTCACCGTGGGTGGGCGGTGGCGGGCTTTGCTCGATCGTGCGAATTTGCTCTTCGTCCCGATCTTCAACGTCGACGGTCACGAGCGTATGTCGGCATACAACCGCATCAATCAGCGCGGACCTGACATCACCGGCTGGCGAACAAACGCACGCAATCTGAATTTGAATCGCGATTACTCGAAGCTCGATACGCCCGAAATGCGCGCAATGGTTGCTGCACTCGATCAGTGGAGGCCTGACCTCTACATCGACACGCACGTCACTGATGGATCGGATTATCAGTACGACGTGACTTTCGGCTGGAACGAATCGACCGGCTACTCGTCGCACGCAGTGCGCTGGCTGCGGTCGACACTCGCACCGCAGTTGAACGCATCACTTCGCGCCATGGGACACATTCCCGGTCCGCTGATTCCCGATGACCTCGCGCAAGGTCTGACCATTGCCAATGATTCGCCGCGATTCTCGACCGGTTATGGCGATGTGCGACACATCCCGACTGTTCTGGTCGAGACTCACTCCCTCAAACCGTACGACCAGCGCGTGCTCGGCACCCTCGTGCTGCTGCAGTCAGCGCTGCAGACGCTCGGTCAGGAGGGCGTAGCACTCAAACGGGCGATCATGAATGATTCAGAATCGCGAGTGAATCCGGTTCCGCTAGCGTGGAGAGTCCCGAAGGCAACGGGCGGGACGCCGGAGACGATCGACCTTCTCCTCATCGAATCGCACACAATACCATCGACAATTTCTGGTATCAATAAAGTTGAATATCTCGGGAAGCCGGTGACTGTCCGGCGCGCCGTGTATCGCGAATCGGAAGTTGCCGCGTCCGTGCCGCGAGCGAGAGCGTATTGGATTCCTGGGGCATGGAGCGATGTCGTCGAGCGGCTGAAGGTTCACGGAATCGCGGTGGAGCGCATCAGCGAACCGCGTGAGCTCGAGGTCGACATGTATAGACTTCGGGACCCGAAATACGATAACGAATCGTTCGAAGGTCACGTGCGCGTGACTGCAACGCCGTCGATCGAACATCGCCGGGAGCGTTTTCCCGCCGGCTCTTTTCGCGTTTCCACCGACCAGCCCCTCGGAGACCTGGTGACGGTGCTGCTCGAGCCTGCATCGACCGATTCATTTCTGCAGTGGGGATTTTTCGATCCGATTTTTCAGCGCACCGAGTATGTCGAAAATTACGTGATCGAAGCGATGGCCGAGCAGATGCTCGTCTCCGATTCCGCTCTGAAAGCGGAGTTCGAGCAGCGTCTGGCCACTGATGAGGCGTTCCGTTCCAGTCCCGAGCAGCGTCTCGATTTTTTCTATTCGCGCACGTCGTACGCCGATCCACGCTGGCGTTTGTATCCCGTCGCCCGCGAGCCATAGCAGTCGGCGCGGAATATGAATTACCTTTTGAGGACGTGCAAGACATGGCAAACACAGCAGGAAACGACGGGCAACAGCGGCGCAGCAGCGCTCGCGAGTTTGACGAAGACGACACGCTGACCGAAGTCGGCGAAGAACACGATTTCGTGGATCTCGATGATGACGCAGATCACCCCAGCGATCGCCGGCGCGATCCGCTGCGGATGCCGCACTAACGAACGTGGCGCCGGCTCTCAACGGCCGCGCGCCGACTAAGAGTCGGCGCTACGTAAGCAACCAGAGCCCCGTGGCAGGATCTTTTTTCCGCTCGAGATGGACGCCGTAATCGACGATGAATACCTCGAGCGTCGGCCGCACGACTGCGCGCAGCAGATGACCGCCGATCGTCGACCCATCGCGCCGACCGAGGATGACGTGGGAGTGGAGTTTGGGTTCGTTGCCGGCCCGAGAAACGTTTCCGGTCAGCGTAAGCACTTCCACCTGCTCTTTGACTTCGATGTGCTCGTATTCCTTCGTGTCCCAATTCCAGTAGGCGATCGTCGCATCGTGAAACGCGCCGATCGCAGAAAAGCTCGCGCCTTCGATGTTGTTTCGCTTTGCGAACTGTGTGATCGCGGCCAGCGCGTCTTCGCCGGTACGGAGAACGAGCACGTGATTTTTCATGGCGGTAAGAACATATCAGCGATTCGGAGGGCAGTGCCTTCCGGCACTCCCTCGTTTCGATTTGTAAGCACGACCACCGCCAGCCGCTGATCGGGAAAGCGGACGATCGCGTTGCGAAAACCGATTGTTTCGCCGAAATGGGAAACCATGCGGCGGCCGCGATGCTCGCCGATGAACCAGCCGAATCCGTACTGCATGCCTGGTCGATCCGTTTTCGTCGCCGGCACGGGCGCCTGATCGAAGCGGCCGCTGTCGAGCCACGCGATCCAATGCACGAGATCGTCGATCGATGTGTAGATTCCGCCGTCGCCGAGGGTCGCGCTGGTGACGCTTTGATCCGTGCGCACCCAGTGGAGGACAGGCGATCCCGCCTGTCCTTGGGCAGGCAAGATTGCCTGCCCTCCACGACTGTAGCCGTACGCGCGGTGCGTCACCGTTGAGATTCCAGAATGATTCATTCCCGCAGGGATGAAGATTTTTTCGCGGAGGAAATCAGCGAAGCGCTGGCCGGAAACGCGCTCGACGATCAAACTCAGGAAAACGTACCCGGTGTTGCTGTATCGATACTGCGTCCCCGGCGGAAAATACGTCGTGTTCGTTTTCGCCAGCAGATCGAGAACGTCGGTGTCTGTCAGTTGTTGCGTTCGATCGGCAGGAATCAAATCTTCATATGCGAGCAGTCCCGACGCGTGCGTGAGCAGATGACGGATCGTGATCGCGTCGGCGTACGGCGGCAGCGACGGCAAATATTTTCGAATGGAGTCATCGAGAGGAATGCCCAGCAGAAGAATCGATGCTGCCGTGAATTGTTTCGTCAACGAGGCGAGCCGGTAATTTGTATCTGGGGCCGCCGCGATGTGCTCCTCGAGATTCGCCATTCCGAAGCTCTGGCGAACCAGAACGTTGCCGTCGCGCACGACGAGCACGCTGGCACCCGGCACGTTTCCGGAGTACTCGCGCATCAGCGCATCGATTTGATTCATTTGGCTCGTTGCGCAGCCAAGCGCGAGAGCAGCGAATACTCCTCCGCATGCGGCACGAAGGAGTCGTCGGGCCGTAGTTCGTTCACCCATTTCACCTCCGCGACTTCAGCGGGATCGAGCTTCAGTGACGAGAGATCAACGTCGCGTCGAACGAGGAAGATCTCGTGAAATTCATTATCATAATATGTATTGTTATTGAGGATGCATGACTCGCGAACCGTCGTCAGAACTTGCAAATCACTCGGCGCGATGGTCAGTCCCAGTTCCTCGAATGTCTCGCGCACGGCAGCGCCGGCGGCCGACTCGCCGGCCGACAAATGACCGGCAGCAGAGACGTCCCACAATCCAGGGTTGTTTTCCTTTCGCAGCGAGCGGCGCTGCAGGAGGATGCGTCCGTCGGGTGCGATGATCCAGATGTGCGCGGCGCGATGCCAGTCGCCGTCGCGATGAATCGCATCTTTCGGTTTGCGAAATCCCGTCAGTACACCCTCGGACGTGAGGACGTCGATCAGTTCAGCCGCAGAGGGGTTCATGTCATCCGAGAGGATTGCGAGTGACGATTCCCGGAAACCGCGCCAAGCCGCGATCAGCAGTCAGAATCTCACGCACGTCATGTTCCATGCACAACGCTGCGATGTGCGCGTCATGAACCGCATTCCCTCGCGCGCGGCCGCAGATCAGCGATTGACGCATCGGACCTCGATGTGAAGGACCTTCGCCTAGCAGCACGAGCGAGGGCGACTCGAACAACGACTCCAAATCCTCCAGCGCGCGATCGAGGGGCGTCGGAGGATCGAACACTCGAGGATGCGTGATGACGCGAAGAAACTCGTAAATGCACGGCCAGGGAATCGCCCACGGCGTGTCGCCCTCGGCCAGCCGGCGAAGAACCACTCTTGCCTTTTGGTGCTCAGGAAACTCTTCGCGTCGGGCGTAGATCAGGATATTCGTATCGACGGCGATCACCGCCGGCCTTCCATCAAATCCAGCAACGCGTCGCGATCATCGATGCGTACGCCAGCTCGCAGCCGTCCTCTCTCGCTCCTCCACCGAAGCGCATACCGGCCGCGTTTTGTCTTTCCTCCGAGGTGCCCTCGCAAGGCCGTCTCGACGATTTCCCGGAGTGTCTTTCCCTCAGCCGCTGCCCGCTTTTTCGCTTCGCGGAGAACGTCATCGCTCAAATCCAGTGTGGTGCGGCTCATATTGCTGCATCGATTGTATGCATAAATATGACCAGGAAACAATCTAAGCCTCTTCGACCATCCACACGTCGCCGCCGTGCGGCACGAAGCGATCGAACAGAATCCAGCGGCCATCCGGCGACCAGACGGGATAGTCGATGCGGCTGTCGTCGCTAAACTCGAAAACTTTGCGCGGGCTGCCTCCGTTGAGTGGCGAGACCCACAGCGTTCGATGCGTGACAACGTCCATGATCATCGACTGATCGGGCGAGAGCGACATATGCGCGCCGCCGATGACCTCCGCTGTTTCCCGCCCCTCGCAGCCATCGACCGCGACCATCATCGTGCGCGCCTTTGCTCCGGTCGGACAGCGAAAGTAAATATGTTGACCATCTCGCGACCAGCGCAGGAAATGGCCGATGACACCGATCGTCGTCAACTGCCGGACGCCAGAGCCATCGACGTTCATGATCCACACTTCGAGGCCGCCGTCGCGATCCGACTCGAACGCGATTCGCCGCCCGTCAGGAGAGAAAAACGGATTGATGTTCAATCCCTCCCCGTTCGTGAGCCGCTTCAGCTCCTCCGTTTTCAAATGCAGCGTCCAGATGTCAGTCGCACCGCCGCGTCCGGAAAAAAACACGAGCGCCTGCCCGTCCGGCGACCAGCTCGGCTGGTAGTCGCCGCCGGAGCCTCGCGTGAGCTGCCGCAACTTGCCGGCGGACCACAGCCACAGATTCATCGATCCGCCACGATCGGAATTGAACGCGATCTGCGTCCCATCTGGCGACCACGCACCGCGGCTGTTTTCGCG
>QHVY01000433.1:3395-6687 GCA_003223695.1 Acidobacteriota bacterium | reverse complement strand
TGGGCGTGATGGTTTGGATCAGCGTCCCGCGAATGAGGACGCTGACCTGGTCCGCCATCCCACTTGCCGTCAGGAGCGCCAGCGAAAGATAAAAGCTTCGGGACACTGCGAAGGCGATGATGCAGGCGCCGAACGCTGCGACGGAGACGAACAGCGTCACGCCTGCGCGGCGGATGGGTGGGCGGTGCGCGAGATAGATGCCGACCACGAACGATCCGATCGCCGGCGCCGCGCGCAGAACGCCGAGTCCTTCGGGGCCGGTGCCGAGGAGTCGGGCGAAAATCGGGAGCAGCGCGACTGCGCCACCGAACAAGACTGCGAAGAGATCGAGCGTCATCGCCGCAAGAACGACCGGATCATTCCACACGAATCGAAGTCCAATGCGAAGACTCTCGCCAACAGTCACTTCTTCCGAGGGTTTCGGAGCCGCCGCGTGGCGGATCCACGCGATCGCCACGATCGAGACGGCCATGAACGCGCAGACCACTGCGTACGCCGCCGCCGGTCCTGCAAATCCGTACAGCAAACCGCCCGCGGCCGGTCCGAAAACCGCCGCGAACTGCCAGGTCGATGATCGCCACGCGACGGCGTTCGAGTAGAGCTCGCGCGGGACGAGCTCCGCGCTGAGCGCTGTCACCGCAGGGCGAGTGAAGCTGCGACCGATCCCGCTGAGAAAAATCACCAGGTAAATCGGCCACACGGCCGTGATGCGAAAAATCGTGAACAACAGCAGCGCGATCGCGGAGAGCAGCAGTCCGAATGTGCCCGCGAGCGCGATGGCACGCCTGTTTACGCGATCGGCCACATGTCCCGCATACAACGCAATCGCGATGAACGGCAACGCCTCGGCCAACCCGATGAGGCCGAGCGCCAGCGGATCCTTCGTCTGCTCGTAAACCTGCCAGCCGACCACGACGATCTGCGCCTCGCGGGCGACGGTCGATGTGCCATACGCGAGAATCAGGCGGCGGAAATTGGAGACTCTTAATGACGCGTACGAATCGTGGCCTGTCAATCGCTCGATTCTACGGGTTGTCGGTTGTCAGCGGTCCGTTGTCCACACCCGCCCAGACAACTGACAACCGAGAACTGACAACGCGCGGAAGCGCTAATCAGGCGGAACACCCACGGGCGTCACTGCCGCGCGATCGAGCTCGCCGGTTCGAATGCGATAGACGTGCTCCACCGGCACGACGAAAATCTTACCGTCGCCGACATCGCCGGTGCGCGCGCCCTCGATGATCGCGTACCTTGTCGGTCAGCTCCATCTTCACGGTCGTGCCGCGGTAAGTTTCCACGCGCTCGATTTCGCCGCCGTGTCCCTGCACGCGGCTGATGGTCAGGCCGGCGACCTTCGCGCGAAAAAGCGATTCGAGAACGTTCGTCAGCCGTTCCGGCCGGATGATCGCTACAACGAGTTTCATTGGGTCCTCCTCGCATTGACACGCCCCTCATCCGCCGCTTCGCGGCACCTTCTCCCGGCGGGAGAAGGATCGTCGAGGGGAGGGCCGGGTGAGGGATTCATCATTCCGTCCTCCCGTCGAGCAGCAGAATCGCTCCTTCGCCGCGGCTGTATGCCTCCTCGCCGTGCTGCGAGAAATCGAGGCCCATGCCTTCGTCGCGCGTTTCGGCGCGCAGATTCGTGACGAGCGAAAGAAGTTTCACGATGACGAACGTGCCTGCGACGCTGTAGATGATTGTGGCGATGATGGCGATCGCCTGCACGCCAAGCTGACGCACATCGCCGTACAGGGCGCCATTTCCTGCGCCGCCGTTCCACAATTTCTGCGCCAGGACACCAGTGAGCAGCGCGCCGACAATTCCGCCGACGCCATGCGCTGCGATCACATCGAGCGAGTCATCGAGCCGCGTTCGCGCGCGGTAAAGCAGCGCGAAGTAGCTGGGAACCGCGGCGATGGCGCCTAACACTATCGACGACAACGGACTGATGAAGCCTGCGGCGGGAGTAATCGCCACCAGACCGACAACGATGCCCGATGCCGCTCCGATCGCCGTCGCTTTTTTTGTCCGCGTCAGATCGAGCAGCGTCCAGACGACGAGCGTCGCGGTCGGAGCGAGCATCGTGTTCACGAATGCCAGCGCCGCGGAGCGATTCGCGCCGAGCGCGCTACCGGCGTTGAATCCAAACCAGCCGAGCCACAGAAGTCCGGCGCCGAGGAGAGTGAAGGGAACGTTCTGCGGGAGGATGGCCTGCCGCGCGTAATCTTTTCGTGCTCCGACGACCATCGCGCAGACAAACGCGGCCGATGCGGCATTGATGTGCACGACTGTGCCGCCGGCGAAGTCGAGTGCGCCGAGCTTTCCCAACCACCCGCCGCCCCACACCCAATGCGCAATCGGTGCGTAGACGACCAACGACCACAGGGCGATGAATGCGATGTACGGACCGAATCGCATCCGCTCGACGACCGCGCCGGAGATCAGCGCCGCGGTGATGATGGCGAACGTGCCCTGATAAGCGAAGAAGAGCACGTGCGGGATCGTCCCCTGCGCCTCGAGGCCGACGCCGCGGAGAAAAAAGTACTCGCCGCCGCCGCACCAGCGCGAGGCGTGTCCGAACGCGACGGAGTACCCGAAAAACGCCCACGCCAATCCGACGAATCCGAGGGCGGAGAAGCTCATCATGAGGGTGTTGAGCGCGTTTTTGGCGCGCACCATCCCGCCATAAAAGAAGCCCAGCGCGGGAGTCATCATCAGGACGAGGGCGGTGGAAATCAGAAGCCAGGCAGTGTCGGCTGGACTGATTGAGGGAGGCATGGGAAATTATAAATGAATTTCGATTTTCAAATTTCAAATGAAAAATTGAAGGAACATATTTTTCATTTTTCATTTGAAATTCGAAATTTGAAATTCCTTGTATTAGCCTTCGGCGTTGATGCTGCGCCAAAGCAAGTCGGAACATAGCCGTCGCCAGGTTCTCGATGCCGCGCTGCATCTTTTCTCCCATCAGGGATACCGCGCGACGACGATGCGGGCGATCGCCGACGAGGCGGGCGTGTCGACCGGCAATTGCTATCACCACTTCGAAGACAAAGAGACGATCTTCCGCACGCTGCTCGATGAATTCTGGGCCATCAATGACAGCAAGCGTTATCCGTACACTCGGGCGTTGGCCTCGGGACACTTTCCCGACAATCTCGAGCAGCTCGCGCTCGCCGCGCGTGACAGCGTGCGTGAGTTTCGCTCGTACATCGCGCTGATCTACGTCGACGTCGTCGAATTCGAGGGAACTCACATCCAGAAGTTTTACAGCGAGATGGGACAGCGCTAC
>QHVY01000433.1:2734-3366 GCA_003223695.1 Acidobacteriota bacterium | reverse complement strand
TTCTTCAACTATTTTTCGCTCGAGACTTTGTTCAACGTGCCTCAGCCATACGGAAAGGACTCCATGCAGATCGTTCAGGAAATTGCCGACATCCTGTGACACGGGATGGTGACGCGATGAAGCGTTTCGCGCTCCTTCTGCTCATCGCCAGTTCATTGCGCGCCGCCGACGATGCCGAGTACACACGGCAGATTCGCCAGTTCACGACGGGCCCGCAGTTCACGACGGAGCTCGTCGATCATCTTCCGGCCTCCAGCAATGTTCCCACGCCTCTCCAATTCCTCGGCTACATCGCCGGCGCGGAGAATCACCTCACATACGCGGAGGATGTGTACCGCTACATGCGCGCGGTCGAGGCGGCATCGCCGCGTGTGAAAGTGTTCAGCATCGGCAAGACGGAAGAAGGGCGGGAGATGATCGCCGTCGCGGTCTCGAACGAGCAGACGATCGCCAATCTCGATCGCTACCGCGACATCACCCGGCAGCTCGCTGATCCGCGGAAAATTTCCGACGAGCAGGCGCAGGCGCTCATCGCCGAGGGAAAGCCGATCTACTACGCGACCGGAGCGATTCACTCACCGGAAACCGGCAGCCCGGAAATGCTGATGGAGCTCGTCTACCGCCTCGCGGTC
>QHVY01000433.1:0-2701 GCA_003223695.1 Acidobacteriota bacterium | reverse complement strand
GGTCGACCTCGCGCGCTACAGGCTGCAGAATCCGAAAGTTCCGACTCCTCCGCTGGTGTATTGGGGTCATTACGTGGCGCACGACAACAACCGCGATTACATGGGCCTCGCCCTCGCGCTGAGCAGGAACGTGCTGAAGGCCTACTTCGATTTTCATCCGCAGGTGATCCACGATCTGCACGAGTCGGTGCCGTTCATGTACATCTCCACCGGCACCGGTCCGTACAACGCCTCGCTCGATCCGATCATGGTCGACGAGTGGCATCGCATGGCGTGGCATGAAGTGCAGGAGATGACGCGCCGCGGCGTGCCGGGCGTGTGGACGTGGGGCTTCTTCGATGGGTGGGCGCCGAACTACATGTTCTGGACCGGCATGGGTCACAACACGATCGGCCGATTCTACGAGACGTTCGGAAATCGTTTTCCGTCGACGGAGAACCGCATCGTGCGCGGGCAGAGCGATCGCGAGTGGTATCGGACGAATCCGCCGCTGCCGACGGTGAAGTGGTCGCTGCGCAACAACATCAATTATCAACAGAGCGGATTGCTGTTCGCGCTCTCCGACATGGCGGAACGCCGCCAGCACTTTCTCGAGCAGTTCTGGCTTCTCAGCAAACGCTCGGTCGCCAAAGCGACGACCGAAGGTCCGGCAGCATGGGTATTCGATGGCGCGCAGAAGCGGCAGGGACAACTTCGCGATCTCATGACGCTGCTGCGGATGCACGGCGTGGAGGTGAATGTCGCCGACGACGCGTTCGCGGTGAATGGAAGTGGAGCGCCGCCGTCCCCGGCGGCTGCCGCGGAGGACCGCGGCGCCCCACAGAAGAAGGCGACCACGTTCGCGAAGGGATCGTTCGTCGTGCGCATGGATCAGCCGTACAGCCGGCTCGCGGACACGATGCTCGACACGCAGTACGTGCGCAGCGATGAAAAGGTCTACGACGACACCGGCTGGACGCTCGGCTATCTCAAGAACGTCGAGTTCAAGCGCATCGTCGACCCCGAGGTGCTGAAAGTTCCTATGCATCTCTGGGAAGGTGGAGGACAGGCAATCCTGCCTGTCCCGAAAAATAATGCAGACACTGACTACTTCCGCGCGTACTGGGCCGATGCAACGACAAAGAAGCCGCGCATTGCGCTCATGCACACGTGGCTGCGCACGCAGGACGAAGGGTGGTGGCGGCTGGCGCTCGAGAGCATGGGCGTGCCATACACGTACATCTCAACTCAGGACTGCAGCCGCACGCCGAATCTGCGTGAGAAGTTCGATGTGATTTTGTTTCCGCCGACCGGCGGCAACAATGCGTCGCAGGAAATCGTCAATGGGCTCCCCCCCGGCCCGCCGCTCCCATGGAAGAAAACGGAATTAACGCCGAATCTCACCGTCGACCAAACCGACGACATGCGCCCCGGCCTCGGCATGAGCGGCGTTGAGAATCTGATGCGATTCGTCGACGACGGCGGATTGCTGATCACCGCGCGTGACACGTCGGTGTGGGCGATCGATTACGGGCTCGCGCGATGGGTGCGCGTCGTGCCGCCGCAGAAGCTGCGCGCGCCGGGAACGATCCTCAGCGCATCTGTCACAGACAAGACCAGCGCAATCGTTACTGGTTATGATGAAGCAATACCATTATACTTTTCTAATACGCCGATTTTTCGCGTTGGTCTGACGCAGGAGCCGCCTGCGACCGAGTCGCGCCCGAGCGGGCGTGGCGGCAAGAGCGATCCCGATGTTCCGCAAGGCCGGCCGTACGTGCCGGTGCCAGAAAAGCCGAAGGTGGAAGACCCGTTTCAACCACCCGAAGATGCTCCGTGGAACAGCGAGTTCGCGATGACGCGCCCCGAGGATCGGCCGCGCGTCGTGGTGTCGTTCGCGAAGCAAGCCGATCACTTGCTGCTCTCAGGCATGCTGGACAACGGCGATGAGCTCGCGGGCAAGCCCGTGGTCATCGATGCGCCACGTGGACGCGGTCATGTGCTGCTCTTCGCGAACAATCCGATGTGGCGTCAGAACACGCAGGGCAGCTATGCACTGGTGATGAATGCAATCATGAACTGGGATCGATTGAGATAGGTTGCTTGGTTGCTAAGGGTTGCTGGGTTGCTCAGCAACTCAGCAACAACGCAACTCAGCAACCGATGTGAGCGCGCGCAGCCATTCTGGGATCTCGTCGCGCTGATCGACGCTCGTCCTCAGATGCGCATCGCCGATCTCGGATGTGGCACTGGCGAGCTGACGCGCGCGCTGCACGAGAAGCTGAACGCGCGAGAAACGATCGGCATCGACAACTCCGTGTCGATGCTGGCGAAAGCGCAAGCGTACGTAGAGCCGGCTCTTAGCCGGCTCGAACCGGCTGGAGAGCCGGTTCTACGTTTTCGCAACGAGTCGATCGAGTCATTCAACGAAAGCGGATTCGATCTGATTTTTTCTAACGCGGCGCTGCACTGGGTCGCCGATCATGAGGTGCTGTTCCGGCGGTTGGCGGCGCTCGGTCAACAAATCGCGATCCAGATGCCGGCGAATGATGACCATCCTTCGCATGCGATCGCCGCGGAAGTGGCGCGCGAGCTCGGAATGAAGCCAAAGCCGGTGCATGTGCTCGCGCCCGAGCGCTACTCGCAGCTTCTGTTCGAGCTCGGGTTCAAGCGGCAGCATGTGCGACTGCAAATCTACGGACATGTGCTGCCGTCGAGCGAG
>QHVY01000261.1:1907-10369 GCA_003223695.1 Acidobacteriota bacterium | reverse complement strand
CTGATGTCCAGCCAAACGCCGCCGTGCGGTGTACCGCGCCCTTCTTTGACCTCTGTGTAAATCGCGCGAGCGACGTTGTCGCGTGTCGACAGTTCGGGTGGCCGGCGAGCGTCGGTCTGCTTGCCAGCGACGACCATCTCCACCCATGTCTGCGCTTCCTCCGGAGTCTCCGCAAACTCCTTGCGCTTGTTCTCCGGCAGATACTTCCACATGAAGCGCTCGCCGTTCGAGTTGGTGAGAACACCTCCTTCGCCGCGGACGGCTTCGGTAATCAGAATTCCCATTACGCCGGGCGGCCAGATCATTCCGGTCGGATGAAATTGAAAGAACTCCATGTCGATCAGCTCCGCTCCCGCTTCGTAGGCGAGCGCGTGACCATCGCCGGTGTACTCCCATGAATTCGATGTCACTTTCCACGCTTTGCCGTAGCCGCCGGTCGCCAGCACGACGGCCTTTGCGCGGAAGACGACGAAGCGGCCAGTCTCGCGCCAGTAGGCGAGCGCGCCGCTGACTCGATCGCCATCTTTGAGCAGGCCGACCACGGTGCACTCCATGAAGACATCGATGCCTTGATGAACGCCGCGATCCTGCAGCGTGCGGATCATCTCCAGGCCGGTGCGATCGCCGACGTGCGCAAGGCGTTTCCAAGTGTGACCGCCGAAGGCGCGCTGCAGAATGCGTCCGTCCTTCGTTCGATCGAACACCGCACCCCATTGCTCGAGCTCCCGCACACGATCGGGTGCTTCCTGCGCGTGGAGCTGGGCCATCCGCCAATGGTTGAGGAACTGGCCGCCTTTCATCGTGTCGCGAAAATGCGTCTGCCAGTTGTCCTGCGGATCGACATGCGCTAGAGCCGCCGCAATCCCCCCCTCGGCCATCACGGTGTGCGCTTTGCCGAGAAGACTTTTGCAGACCAGCGCCGTCTTCGCGCCGAGGGCCGAGGATTCGATCGCGGCGCGTAGTCCCGCGCCTCCGGCGCCGACCACGATGACGTCAAATTGATGCCGCTCGTACTTTTCCATTTAGCGCCCCTCACCCGCCGCTTCGCGGCACCCTCTCCCCGCTTCGCGGGGCGAGGGAACTCGCGCGAGATCCTTCTCCCCGCTGGCGGGGAGAAGGTGGCCGGAGGCCGGATGAGGGGGCTTCAGAAGATTCTCCAGTTCACGATTCTGCCGCTGGCGACCATCCAGACGTAGAAGTCAGCGAACATCACACCGAACAAGCTCGTCCACGCCCACAACATGTGATGTTCATTCAGCGACGACAGCCGTCCAAAAGCGCGGTAGCGCGCTCGACAGACAGCGTTGGCTGAAAAGCAATCGACCTGACCGCCAACGAGATGGCGTAGAGAGTGACAGGAGAATGTGTATCCGGTGAGCAGCGCGGAATTCGCAGCCAAAACCAGCGTGCCCACCGTAACGCCGAACTCTCCTCCCGGCCACAACGCGCGCCACACGTCGTACCAAAGAAAAAGCAGAACGATCAATGCGAAGTACAACAGATAGCGATGCAAGTTCTGCAGGATCAGTGGAAATGCAGTCTCGCCGTGATACTCGCCTCGCGCTCCTTCAGCGACAGCGCAGCCTGGAGGATGGAGTGTGAAAGAACGGTAGTACGCCTTGCGGTAGTAGTAACAGGTCAGACGAAATCCTCCCGGCGCCCATAGGATCAACATCGCCGGCGAGAGCCACTGCGGTAGCGGAGTCCAGTGACCGAGGTTCGGCGAGTAGAACGGGGAGAGGAGCTCTCCAACCTCGTAATCGCGATTCATCAACGCGCGCAACGTGGCGTAGATCACGAATGCGCTCAGCACTAGCAGCGTCAGAAGCGGATCGATCCACCAGAGATCCCGGCGATCGGTGGTCCCCCACCGGACGGCAACCGAATTCGATGAATCGCTCACATCAGTTTCGGGAGGCGGGAAAATTCTAGAAGTTGCGATTCAAGGGTGTCAAACGGGCACGTGCTGTGATAACATTTATGCAGGGAATGTTATCATATGATCCGCACGCAGATCAGTCTCAGTGAAGAAGAATATGAAGCTGCTCATCGGGAAGCGGAGCGGCTCGGGATCTCGCTCGCAGAACTTCTCCGCCGGTCGCTTCGTCCCCTCCTGCCCGCCGATCCATCCAAGCCATGGATGCGCTACGCGGGAATGATCGAATCCGGCGATGCATCCGCGAGCCAGAGCATCGACGGCGTCGTGTATGGGCAAAAAGAATGAGGCTTACGTCGACACCTCAGCGCTGATCGCGTTCGCCGACCGTTCCGATTCATTCCACCACCTCTTCCGCCGCGCCTTCGCGAATCCTCCCGTCCTCGTCAGCACCACGCTCGTGATCGCCGAGGGTCACGCGTGGTTTCTCCGGCGATTCGATTCTTATCGAGCCCTCGAGTTTGTGGCGATGATCGATGCCATGAGTCCGCTGAGAATTCTCGGGGTCAGCAGAACGGAGTGGAAAGCAGGCGCGGAGCTGTTGAGAAAATTTTCCGATCAGGCGCTCACCCTCACCGATGCCGTCGGTTTGCATGTGATGAAGAGTCGGCGCATCCCCGTCTGCTGGTCGACCGACTTGCACCTCGGTCTCACTGGCGTGCCGCTGTTGATTCACGAACGATAGGACGTCGGCCCTCCTCTTGCACAGCCCGCCACGTGACCATCACCTGTGCCGATTGCGGCGCCACGCAGGCCATTCCCGACCTCCCGCCCGGTGGCTTTGTCGAGTGTCATCGCTGCGACCGCCTTCTCGCGCGTCGATCGGACGAGGGGACGAGGCTCGCGCTGGCGTGCGCCATCGCGATCGTGATCCTCCTTCCGCTCGCCGCATTTCTGCCGCTCATGGGCTCAACGTTCTACAACGTTCTGTTCGGCGAGAGCCGCCTCGTCTCCAGCGTCGCGGTCATCTACAGCGAAGTGTGGTTTCCGTTCGCTTTCGGGTTCTTATTTTTCGCGCTGCTGTTCCCCTGGCTTCGCGCGACTTTGCAGATTCTGGTGTTAACTGGGATCAACATCCCACAGCGCGGCCGCATCTTCCGATTCAGCGAAGAGCTGCGCCTCTGGAGCATGACCGAAGTCGTGGTGATCGCCGGGTATGTGGCGTACTACCGCGCCTCGATTTCTTCGACAGTCGGGCTGCAAACCGGCGCGCTGTGCTACATCGCCGTGGCGATCTTCACCTGGATCGGCGATCACGCGCTCGACCGGCGCTCGGTCTGGAACTCGATTCTTCCCGATACGATCGAATATCCGACACGGCATTACGCATCGTGTGATGTGTGCGAGCTCGCCGCGTTAGACCGAAGGCCGGGCGATTACTGTCCGCGCTGCGGCAGCAGACTCGATCGGCCGATCTGGCCGCGATACATTCCCGCCGCTGCCGCTGTCGTCGCGGCAATTCCGCTGACGATCCCGGCGTATTCGGCAGCGATCATGATCAATGACAACCTCACCGGCGTCCTCGAGCACACCATCCTCGGCACCGTTCAACTACTTGCGGACCGAGGCTACTGGGAAGTCGGTGTGGTGGTGCTCGTCGCCGGCGTTTTCCTCCCGGTCGTCGAGCTCCTCGGGCTGGTCTGGCTTCTCGCGCGCGTAAGATTTCCCAACGTCCGCGGACTCGTGCGCCGCACGCGCGCGTATCGCATTTTGCACCGGCTGGTTCGCTGGCCGATGATCATCCCGTTCATCGCCGCCCTCGCAGCGCCGATCATCAAGTTCCACGGGATCGATGACATCGTCGCCGGCCCCGGCGCGACGCCGCTCTTCGTGATCATCGCGCTGCTGATGCTCGCGATTCGTTTGTTCGAGCCAAAGCTAATGTGGAGGACGGCGGGCGTGCCGGCGTGAACGGGGAGCCGACTCTCAGTCGGCTCGGCGCCGGCTAAGAGCCGGCGCTACGTTCGATAGGCGTCCCTCTTGCACAGCCCGCCATTTGCTCAGGGCCATGAGCGAGTACGACCAGCATAACGTCGAACGGCGCAAAGCGCCCACGCCCGAGGCGAAGGTGCATCTGGCGAAGTGGACGCCGTGGGTCTGGATCATTCCGGCGCTCGCCGTCTTCGTCGCCGGATATCTCATCGTCCGTTACGGATTTTTTGGAGGCGGCGACATCACCGTCCGCTTCGCCGACGCGCGCGGTCTCGATCGATACAGCCCGGTACGATTCCGCGGCGCGAAAGTCGGAACGGTTCAGAAGATTACGATCGACAATCAGCTCAAGCAGGTCGTGGTGCGCATCTCGATGGATGCGTCGATGGGCCATGCGCTGACCACCGGCACGCGCTTCTGGATCGTGGAGCCCGGCCTCGAAGGCGGCGGCCTCTCCGGAATCCTCGGCGGCACCTACGTCGGGATCGCGCCGGGCGGAGGGGAGGGGACGCGCGATTTCAAAGGACAGGAATACGCGCCCGTGCTCACACCGCCAGAAACAGGACGAACGGTGATTCTCGAGACTCACGGACTCAATCCCGTTGCCGTCGGCGCGCCGGTGCAATTCCACGGCATTCGCGCCGGCCAAATCCTCGGCGCCGAATATGACGAGCGGCGGCACGTAACCGCGATTCACGCGTTCGTTGTTCAACGCTTCGCCGGACACATCACGCAGACAACGCGTTTCTGGCGCGCGGGCGGGCTGTCGTTTTCGCTCAGTGGAGGCGGCATCTCGATGGGCGGCGCCTCGCTCGCGTCGCTAATCAACGCGCCGATCGAATTCATCACTCCGGAAGTTCTCCCCGGGATGCCGGTCGCGGACGGCACACGCTTCGAGCTTTACGACTCCCAGCAGCAGGCCGAGGCGGCGGCGGGAGGACCGCAACTGGCGTATGTGACGTACTTCCCCGGGCCGGTGAACGGCCTAACAGCGGGCACGCCGGTACAGATGAAAGGCGTTCCGGTCGGACTCGTGCAGGACGTGAGGCTGCGATACGTTCCGCAGACGGCGTCGCTCGAGACTCCCGTGACGTTCACGATTGATCCGCGAAAGCTGGAGCTGCCGCTCGATCGAGCGACGCTTAACGATGCGCTGTCGAAGCTGGTTTACAAAGGCATGCGCGCGACGCTGAATTCGAGTCTCGTGCTGCCCGGTGCGAGCGGCATCTCGCTCGAGAACGTCGCGCGCGCGGGCACAGCGCGGCTCGCGGTAGAGCACGACCCGCCGATCTTTCCGGCTTCGCAAACCGGCGGCGGCGTACAGAACCTGCTCGCGCGGATTCAGGCTTTGCCGATCGAGGACATCGCCAGCCATCTGCAGAGCACAGCGACGCGCGTCGATCAGCTCGTGCACGATCCGGCGCTTTCAGAGGCTTTGCAGCGGATGAATCGCTCGCTTGCCGACATCGAGAAAGTCGCTGCGGTGACGCGAGAGAACATCGGGCCGATCGCCCAGAGCCTGCGCAGCGCCGCGACTGCCGCCGAGCAAGCGGCGGGCCGCGCTAATCAGCTTCTCGCCACCGCCCCGCAACAGAACTACGACCTCGGCGCACTCATTAAAGAGCTGACGCGGGCGGCAGAGTCGATTCGCGCGCTCGCCGACTACCTGACCGAGAATCCTGATGCATTACTCAAGGGGAGAGGCAAATGAAGAAGTGCCGAGTGCCGAGTGCCGGGTGCCGAGTACTCCTCTTACTCGCCGTGTCGTGTTCCTTTCTTTCCAAGACGAAGAGCACGATCTATTCGCTCGATCGCGTTCCCGGACCGGTTGTGAATGTGCGAGGCACTCCGATCGCCATCAACGCCATCGAGTTGCCTGCCGGTTTCGATCGCAAAGAAATCGTGGTACGGAAAGCGAACAATCAGCTCGACGTTCGCGGCACGCAGCAGTGGTCGGCGACACTGTCTAACTTAGTGCTGCATACACTGGCTTCGGATCTCGCCGACCGGCTGCCCGCGGGCATGATGATTCTTCCCGGCGAGACGAGGCCGCCAGCGACACGGCCGATCGATGTCGTTTTCGAGGAACTCTCAGCCGGGCCGGATGCCAAAGTGGTGATCGATGCGCGAGTGAATGCAAGGCACGAGCACGTCGAAGTTCCGATCACGTCACTCGATAGCGCGAATGTTGCATCGGGCATGAGCCAGGCGCTGGCGACGCTCGCGGACCACATCGTCGCCAGCCTGGGCACTTGATGCTTCGACATGCTACAGCGGTCTCTCTGCTGATTCTCGCCGCCGTCCCTGCGATGGCGCAGAAGGATCTTCTCGATCAACTCGCCGGTCTTGTCAATCGTGGCAAGGTGAATGTGGAAGTCGATCTCCAGCCGGGCAGCGCGACAATCACTCCCGAGTGGACGCTGCAAACCGCCGGCGCGCCGAAGGCGACACTAATCGTTGAAGCAGACGAAGGGCGCGTTCGCTGCGTCGACGTCGACGTCTCCGGCGGCACGCTCGTGATCTCGGGCAAAGGTCTTCGGCCGGCGCTGCAACTGGAAGGAATGCGATTCGAAGAGGGGACCGGGATCATCGACGCGCGCTTCCGCGGCCGCGGCGTCTGGCGCCCGATCATCGCTGTCTTTCGCACGCTCGCGAAGCCGGCTCTTCGGCACATCGCCGTTCCGACCGACATCCAGTCCATTCTGCGCGGAGACATCCTCGCTTCGAAGCAGAGCACGAGCGAAGCGAGTCCCGATTTTCTAAAGCTGGTGCGTGTCGTTCACATCGGCAACACGGAATTCGAAGCATTTTCCGGATATCCACTCGCATTCGGCGAGTTGATCGACTTTGATACGCGATCGCTGCGAGTGGCGATCGACAAAGGCACGTTCACGCCGCCGGCGCAATTTGAAGTGGACGGCCGTATTGATGGCGACATCGAGAACGGAGCCGCAGCATTTCTCGGAAATCACGGCAGATTCTCGCGCGGCGAGCTGCGCCGAGGAACGTTTCGCGTTTCGGACAATCAGACGTCGTTCTCTGCCGGTGCCTTCGCACTCGATTTGACGTATGGTCAGTTTCACTGGCCCGGCGGACCGAAGATCGGCGTCGAAGCGCCATCGCGATTCGAAGTGCGCGATCTGCGCGTCCGTCCGGACGGCAGCTACTCGGGAATCGTCGACGCCGCACTCTTCGGAAAAGTTGGCTCAGTCGATCGCGCAGGGACGCGCATCGCCGCGAATGACGTGCAGTTGCACACGCACGGAGCGAAGATCGTCAACGGAAAAGCGACGGGCGACATCAAGCTGAATTTTCAGTATCGGCTCAATCACACGCTCGTCGTTCACTATCCCGTGGAAGAGTTGCGCGACCGTCGCGTGCCGCTGCTTTTTCAGGGATTGTTCGACGCCGATCTTCATTTCGAAAACGCTGGCAGCGGTGACGAAGGTGTGGTGACGGGGACATATCAATTCACGATCCCGTGGCCGCCCGTCGAACAGGCGGCGTTCGAGGTTCTGCGCGCGCGATGGCAGCAGGACGTCGCGCCGGCAATTCACAAAGTCAAATTCGCAATCGAGCCGCGACGCTTCGGCCCATGCGGGCACGATTGCTTTCTGCTCGATGTGAAGATGACCGCCGAAAAAACAAAGCGCTTCCAGCAGATTTGCAACACTGAAGGCAAGGCGGATGTCGTCGTTGACGCGCCGACGAGAAGTCTGGTGTTGCGCAATCTCCGCCTCCAACCGCGCTGCGAAGGCCTCCTCGGCGCCATCGTCAACTTTGTCGCGCCGTTTCTCACCAAGAGCTACAGCGACATCGCATTGATGCAGATGCCGGCGGATCTGCCGTTCACGATCGACTCCGTCGGCAGTGCAGCCGATTCGATCTTCATCGCGGGCAAGGTGGACTGGGCGACTGCGTCCAACGTAGCACCGGCTCTTAGCCGGCGCTGAGCCGACTGAGAGTCGGCTCTACGTTGAGTTCACGTGGAGGATGTTGCCGTCGGGATCTTTGAACCACGCTGCCTTGAACGATCCGGCGATATGCAGATCGTCTTTTCGCGTTAGGCCGGGCAGATCGTAGTGCTCGAACTTCACACCTTTGGCCTTCAGCTCTGAGACGACTGCTTCGGCATCACTGACAGCCCACGTCGCCGATGTGGCCTTGTTCGTCCCCGCATACTGCGATTGATAGACGATGATTCGGGAGTTCCCGCTCTTGAAATCGAGAACGCCCATCTCGTTGCCGGCTCGTTTCAGCCCGAGTGTGCCTTCGTAAAACTTTCTCGCGATCTCGAGGTCCTTCACCGCGATGGTTGCCATCGCTTCGAAATCTGCTAATACCATTTCGTCACCTTCCTCGGCTTTCACATCGGTGGAACTACGTCCGTCCGTAGCGGAATCAACTTTCGCAGCCGCGGTTCGCGGAGATAGAGCGCCAGCCACGTGAGAATGCCAAAGACGATCGGAAACCAGAACGGCTGACCGAGACGGACGTGCGTCGCGGTCGCCCCGCCGAAATACGCAGCGAGAAGAATGCCGCCGAGAATCGACGTCTGCGGGATTGCGTAGAGGATGGCGCAGACTAAGGACAC
>QHVY01000261.1:0-1848 GCA_003223695.1 Acidobacteriota bacterium | reverse complement strand
ATCCGGCCGGTCCAAAGACTTGCTTTCATCCCTTCATCATATCGAGGAGCGCTCATGAGCAACCATGATCCCCGCGTCGACGCATACATCGCCAAATCGGCGGAGTTCGCCAAACCAATCCTCACGTACATCCGCGATGTCGTACACACGGCCGTCCCTGACGTCGAAGAAACGATGAAGTGGAGCACGCCATCTTTCGATTACCACGGACCGCTCTGCACGATGGCAGCCTTCAAAGAACATTGCCGTCTGGTGTTCTGGAAAGGATCACTGATCGGTGCAGAATTCGAGCGGATCACAACAACGAAAGATCTGCCGTCGAAAAAAGAGCTGGCCGCGCTGGTAAAGAAAGCAGCGCAGTTGAACGAGCAGGGCATCAAGTTGCCCCGGCCAAAGCGCGCGTCGAAGGCGGCGGTCGAGACGCCAGCAGATCTCGCGTCTGCGCTCAGAAAAAACAAGAAGGCTGCATCGATGTTCGAGAACTTCTCTCCCAGTCACCGCCGCGAGTATGTCGAGTGGATCACCGACGCCAAGAGCGACGAGACGCGGCAGCGGCGCGTGAGCCAGGCTGTCGAATGGATGGCCGAGGGCAAACCACGGAACTGGAAGTACATGAAGACGTGATCGCTTTGATACTGCCGTCCGCCCTGACGCGATAGCGAAATGGAATGACACGCAAGTCGAGCGGTGGCTCGATGCGATCGATAACGCGACGAATCGCCGGCACGCGAATCTCGAAGAGATCGAGGGGCGCCGGATCGAATGTCATCGCGCCGGTGAGGATCGCTGCGCGCACGTGTGCTTTGGGATCGGGCATTTCCAGCGTCAACGCAACCTGCAAGAGCGCGATTCCATGATTTGGCATCATCGAACGCCATGAAATCCGGGTCCGCGGACGCGATCACAAAATCGTGTTCACCGCCGACTTCGAGGATGGACGATTGATCAGAGTCGGTGTAGCGGCGGGCTTTAGCCCGCCGACGGCGGCCTGAAGGCCGCCGCTACACCGCTTCGTGGCGATTTGTCGCGGATCGAGAATTATCGCGATGCATAATACGCGCTATGAAAAGAGCGATTTGTCTCCTTCTGGTTCTTGCCGCTCCCGCGGTATTCGCCGATCAGACTTGCAAACCGGTCGAGGGCCACTTCGAAGCGGTCATCGTTCCGCCGGGTGTCGGCTTTTGCCCGCCCGCCGACGGCACGTTGTGCACCGCCGGGCGGGTGTGGGGCGGAATCCAGGGCAATTATCAATTCATCGCCACGAGTATCGTTCCGTCAGGCGCTGTACCGTCCATCTTCTTCTTCACGGGACGAAGCACCATCTTCCTCAAGAGCGGCGATCAGTTGCTCGGCACGGACACGGGAAGCATCGACCTCGCTGCCGGCGGATTCGCTTCGCTGATTACGTTCGACAGCGGAGGGGGCCAGATTCGTTTGCGTGGTGAGCTCACCGCGCAAGGCACGAGCGGCGATTATCTGGGGAGTCTCTGCACGCAATAGTGCGGCTCAGATGTCGCGCGGGAGCTCGAGCCGGACGCCGGTGTCGTCGAAGTCATATTGGCCCTTCTCGTCTTTGTGTTGAGTGACGCGAAGGAGCATCCTCGAGACGTCGACTCGCATTGGGAGTAGATCAAGCGTCGGAAGATCACGCTCCGTGAAGGTGAATGCGCCTTCCTGCAAATCGAAAAGGTCGTAAAGCTCGCCTTCGGCTTTCTTGCGCAGAAAGCGAACGAGCTGCTGCTCGGTGACGATGTCCAGCTCGAGCAGCGCTTTCGCCACGGCGATCGACTTCGTCTTGCGCAGCTCGCGCGCGCGTTTGTGATTCTCTTCGGTGACGATGCCGTATTT
>QHVY01000260.1 GCA_003223695.1 Acidobacteriota bacterium | reverse complement strand
CATGAAAGCCTTTCTCGGTGATTTTTCCGACGTAGATCGAGCCGCGGTGGTCGTGCTTCTCTTCGACCGTGAGATATCCGGCCCGCGCGAGATTGTTGAGCGTGCGGACTGCCTTGTCGTCGAAATCGTCCTTCGGGTGTTGCTCGTCCCACCACACCTTCTGCGGCACTTCGGAATACACCGGCACGCGCGCGAACGCGTAGGCGCGGAGGATCTGATCCGCCTTCTGCGCCGTCAGCGGTTCCGGACGCTGGCACGCAATCAGTAGAAGTGCCGACGCGATTGCAAATCCTTGACTCGACTCACGGCGCATGTTATCCCCCGATGCTTCGCGAGGACACCATAACGCGAGTGACGACTTGATCGAAAAAATCCTCGACAGCCTCGCCGGCCTGTGTCTTCGCCGAAGTAAACAGATCATCGCGGCGTCGGTGATCGTCGCGGTCGCGGCGGTGATCGCCGGTTCGCGCCTGACCTTCGATCCCGACCTGCTCAACCTCATCCCGCAAAAAAACAAACGGGTCAACGATTTTCGAAAAGTGTTGCGCGACATGGGAACGATCGACTACCACATCGTGGTCGTGAACCTTCCGCCCGGCCGCGACGTCCACGACTACGAAACGTTAGTCGAAGGCATCGCCGACGGCTATCGAAAGAGTCCGCGAATCGAGGACGTCACGTATCGCATTCCGAATCCGCTCGACTTTGTGGAAGTGATTCTGCCTCGGGCGCTGCTGTTTCTCACGCCCGCGGAGCTGAACGAGGTTGCTGCCAAGCTTTCCGACGACGGCATTCGCGAGTCGGTCGCGCGCAATCGCGCGCTCCTCCAGACGCCGCAAGAATTCGCGCTCAAGCAGCTCGTGCAATACGACCCGTTCAATCTCGCGCCGATTTTCATCCGCAAGTTCCAAACGTCGGGAGGCGGATTCAACATCGACACATCGAGCGGCTACTACGTATCGGCCGATCATTCGATACTCCTCATGCTGATGAAACCGAATCGCCCTGCGCAGGATGTGCCATTCGCGAAACAACTGCTCGCCGACGGGACGGCAATCGAGGCGAATGCGCTGAAAGAATTTCAGAAGGACGCTCCGCGCGACCTGCCGATGCCGAAAATCGAGCACAGCGGCGGATATGAAATCGCCGTCGGCGATGCCGATCTCATTCGCCAGGACATCATCGTCAACGTTCTCGGATCCTTCTTCGGCGTGCTCGCCTTGTTTCTCTACGCTTTTCGCCGCGCGGCATCAATCGGATATGCCGGAGCGCCGCTGGCGCTCGGGCTGGCGCTGACGTTCGGCATGGCCGGACTCGTTTACGGACAGCTCTCGCAAGCGAGCGCCGGATTTGCGGCTCTCCTCGCCGGCCTGGGCATCGATTTCATCACCGTGCTTTACGGCCGATATGTGGACGAGCGCAATCGCGGGACGGCGATGCCCGATGCAATCCGCACGATCATGCGCACGACGATGCCCGGCGTATTCGTCGCCGCGATCACCACCGCGGGCACGTTCTACGCGTTTCTGGCCACTGACTTTCGGGGCATGACACAGCTCGGATTTCTCACCGGCACCGGAATTCTCCTCTTCCTGCTCTGCGTGATGTTTCTACTTCCGGCGCTCATCGTTTTTTCGGAGCGGAAAGAGTCGAGCCGTGCGCCGAAGCTGTATCTGCATTCGTTCGGCTCGGGAAAATTGATCGACATCGCGGTGGCCAAGCCGATGATCACGATCGCTGTGTGGGTGATTTTCATCATCGTCTGCGCCGCGCTCGCCACGCGGGTGCACTTCAGCGACAACATTCAGGATCTCCGCGCGAAGGGAAATCCAGGAGTGGTGAATCAAACCAAGATCACGCAGAAATTCGGACAATCATTCGATTTCATGATGTACGTGACCGAAGCGAAGACGCTGGAGGGCGTGCTATCGAAGACCTACGCCGCGGCGCATGATCTCGACACGCTCGTGCAGGACCACACGATCGCCTCGTTTCAATCGATATCGACATTTCTGCCGGCGATCGATCAGCAGCAAGCCGTGATGGCCGAGCTGCATCGTGGCAGCGCTGACCGCTTCAATGTGCAGCGGATCAAAAAGACATTCAGCGAAGCGCTGGTATCGTCCGGATTTCGGACCGAAGCGTACGACAATTACATGCGGCTGTTTGCACAGGCACTCGAGCCGACTCAGCCGGTGACCTTGCAGACGATCGGCGATAAAGACCTCATGAAGCTCGCGTCGCGTTTCGTGAAGCAGGTGAACGGCGCGTGGATGTCGGTCATCTACGTCTATCCCGCGGGCGGGCGGTGGCCGCGCGATGTGCCGGCGAAGTTGATGGCCGTTCCCGACCGCCACCCGGGTGACGTGCTCACCGGCGTGAATCTCGTCAGCGGCACGTTGCGGCACATCGTGAAAGCTGACGCAACGCGCGCCACGATCATCGGTTTCGTCGCCGTGTTCATTTTGATGTTTCTGAGTTTTCGAACGGTGACGATCACCGCACTCACATTCGTGCCATTCATCGCCGGCGCCACCGGCATGCTCGGTCTCATGGCCCTCCTCGGCCTGGAATTCAACTTCATGAACATTTTCGTCGGGCTGATGATCATCGGCGTGGCCACCGACTACGCGATATACATGCTTCAACGCTATCGCGAGAACCCGGCGACATTCCGCGGCGCGGCACACGAGACAGGCAAAGCGATCATCATGGCGGCGCTGACGGCGATCGTCGGTTACGGGTCATTTGCCATCTCGCACTATCCGGGTCTGCGCTCGATTGGGTATGCTTCGACATTCGGAATCGGCCTCAGTGGACTTGCAGCAATTACGCTGCTTCCGGCGATACTGGTGATGAATGACAAACACAATTCCGGCAGTTGTTGATCAGCGCAGCGCTGTAACGAACGTTCTACTCGTCATCGGAGCGAGCGCGATCATCGCCATCGCCGCGCAGATCGCGATCACGATTCCCTTCACTCCCGTCCCGCTGACGCTACAGCCGCTAGCTGTAGTACTGGTTGGTATAGTGCTAGGCGCACGACGTGGCGCCGCGGCGGCGGTGCTGTATCTTCTGGAAGGCATCGCCGGATTGCCTGTTTTCGCGCAGGGTCACGGCGGCGCGCTCTGGCTCCTCGGACCTACAGCCGGCTATCTCTATTCGTATCCGTTCGCCGCGTTTGTGGCCGGATGGTTCTCGCAACGCGGCTGGGGAAGCAGCATCGTGCGCGCTCTCGCCGGAATGCTCATCGCCATGGCTGTGATCTACGCCGGCGGCTGGTCGTGGCTGGCGATTCTCGCCGGTCCGCGCGCAGCGTTCACGATGGGCATCGTGCCGTTCGTCATCGCCGACATCGTGAAGATCGCGATCGGCGCGGCGGTGCTGCCGTACGCCGAGAGGCTGATCCAACGTAGCGCCGGCTCTTAGCCGGCGCCGAGCCGACTGAGAGTCGGCTCCACGTCGAACCTAACTGGCCGCTGCAGGCGCCGGTTCGGGTTCAGGCAGCGGCTTCGACTCGCGTCCTGCGCGCTCGGTCGTCCTCTGCTCGGCTGCGCTGCGGTCGAGCAGCGCGAGCTTCAGCACTTCTTCCACATGCTCGACGAAGTGGAACTGCATGTCGCGCTTGATCGGCTCGGGGACATCGATCAGATCACGCTCGTTGAGCTTGGGCAGAATGACGGTGCTGATTTTGGCCGCGCGCGCCGCGAGCACTTTCTCTTTTACGCCGCCGATCGGCAGGACGTCGCCTCGCAGAGTGACCTCGCCGGTCATGGCCACATTTCGCTTGACCGGCCGGCCGGTGATCATCGAGATGATCGCCGCAGTGATCGTGATCCCGGCGGACGGACCATCTTTCGGAATGGCGCCCGCGGGAACGTGAATGTGCACGTCGTGATTTTCAAAATAGTCGCTGGCGATCCCCTGCTCCTCGGCATGGGCGCGAGCGTATGTCAGTGCGGCTTGTGCTGACTCTTTCATCACGTCGCCGAGCTGGCCGGTGAGCACGAGCTTTCCTTTGCCGCGAACGGCGATCGCTTCGATGAAGAGAATGTCGCCGCCGACCGCGGTCCACGCGAGACCGGTCGCCACTCCCACCTGATCGCGCTCGAGCAACTCTTCGGCGAAGTGCTTCATCGGACCAAGGAACTTCTCAATGCTCGCGTCGGTGATGCGGTAGCTCTTCTTTTCAGTCCCCTCCGCGACTTCGACGGCGATCTTCCGGCATATCGTGCCGATCTCGCGCTCGAGATTGCGCAAGCCGGCTTCCTTCGTGTAACCGGTGGTGATCTTGGTGATCCCCGAGTCGGTCCAGATCACTTCCGTTTCGGTGATCCCGTTCTCCTCCATCTGCTTGGGGATGAGGTGCTGCTTGGCAATCATCAGCTTTTCCTCATCGGTGTAGCCGGAGAGGCGGATCACCTCCATGCGATCGAGGAACGCGGGCTGAATCGTGTCGAGCACATTCGCCGTGACGATGAACATCACGTTCGACAGGTCGTACGCCACGCCAAGGTAGTGATCGCGGAAGGAGAAGTTCTGTTCGGGATCGAGCACTTCGAGGAGCGCGGAGGACGGATCGCCGCGGTAATCCGCGCCGATCTTGTCGACTTCGTCGAGCATGAAGACGGGATTCGATGTGGAGGCCTGATTGATGCCCTGAACGATGCGGCCGGGCAGCGCGCCGACGTAGGTGCGGCGATGTCCGCGGATTTCTGCCTCGTCGCGCACGCCGCCGAGCGAGATGCGGACGAATTTGCGATCGAGTGCTCGTGCGATCGATCGGCCTAACGACGTCTTGCCGACGCCGGGCGGCCCGACGAAGCAGAGGATCGGGCCCTTCATCTTTGCTCCGCGCAGCTTGCGCACGGCGAGATACTCCAGGATGCGCTCCTTGATTTTTTCGAGATCGTAGTGATCTTCGTCGAGGATCGTGCGGGCGCGTCCGAGGTCGTGATTGTCGGCGGACATGACGCCCCATGGCAGACCGGTCATCCAATCGAGATACGTGCGAATGATCGAAGTCTCGGCCGAATCGGGATGCGATCGCTCCAGCCGCTTGATTTGCTTCTCGATCTCCTCGCGCGCTTCGGGCCCGATCATCTTCTCTTCGATTTTCTTTCGGTAGTTCTCGACCTCTTCGGTGATCTCCTCCCCTTCGCCCAGCTCGGACTGAATCGCTTTGAGCTGCTGGCGCAGGAAGTACTCGCGCTGGCTCTTGTTCATCTCGCCCTGAGCGGCGGAGGAGATCTCCTGCTGCATCGTGAGTAGATTGATTTCGCGTGTCAGAAGCTCGTTGACGCGCTTGAGCCGCTCCACGGGATCGATGGTCTCCAGAATCTGCTGCGCTTCTTCGAGCTTCAGATCGAGATTCGAGGCTGCCAGATCGGTGAGCCGCGCCGGATCGTCGAGATTCGCCGCGATCACCATCACCTCCGGGGAAATGTTTTTGCCCAGACTGACAGCGCGGTCGAGATTCTGTTTCACCGCGCGCACGAGCGCTTCGATTTCCAGCGAGCGCTCTTTGGTCACCGGCTCTTCGATGCGCGTGATCTTCGCTTTGAAAAATGGCGCGGTCTGAATGAAATAGTCGATGCGCGAGCGCGAGAGTCCCTGAACCAGGATGCGGATGCGGCCGTCGGGCAGCTTCAGCATGCGCATGATGATGGCCACCGTGCCGACGCGATAGAGATCGTCTTCGCCCGGATCTTCGTTCTGAAAATCCTTTTGCGCGGTGAGCATGATGACCCGGTTCTCGGCGAGCGCCTGATCGACGGCGTTGATCGACTTCTCGCGCGAGACCGAAAGCGGAACGATGATGAACGGAAAGATCACCAGGTCCTTCAACGGAAGCACCGGAAGCACGTCAGGGATCTTGATCGCGTCTTCTTTGGCGGTTTCGCTCGGTTCAGTCATCCGATCCTCATGTTGCAGGGAAACTGCTGAGTCCCCGTGCAACGCCTGTTCCCGTATATCACGTTTGTTCGGCGTGAGTCTCCTGCGAGAGCTGTCGCCAATTCAAGCCTTCGCGCAGGAACAGAATCGCGCCGACGACCACCACCGGCATCGTACCGACGATGTGAAACAGAACTGCAACCGCGACAGAGGTGTCGATGTCGAACTGATAGAACGTCGTCAGCACATACTGACAGACCTTATGGAACCCACCCACGCCGCCCGGCGTGGGAATGGCGATGCCGACCGTCGTCGCAGCCGTTAGGAAAAAGGATGAATCGAACGGCAGCGGCCGATGCGCTGCGACGAGCACGAACCAGAACTGGGCCGTGAGGCAAAACCAGATGACTGCTGTGGCGATCAGCACGCCGGCGAATGCCGCGGGACGGTCGGTAATGCGCAGGGTGCCGGCGAACGCGTCGAAAAATCGCATCCAAGGATCGCGAAAGCGTTGCGGAAGAAATCGCCCCAGCCACGCGTGCAGCCGGCGAACACTGCCTTGAAAAAATCGAAACGCCAGGATCAGCACAGCGAGGCCGGCGAGCATCGTTCCGGCAACGTACGCGCCGCCATGCACGACAGGATCATCGAACTGGTACCAGCGGTAGACGCAGAAGAAAAGGAAGACGCAGAGGATGCTCAGCAGATCGAGGACGCGCTCGGTGAGCACCGTGCCGAGAGCTTCGGAGAAACGAACGTCAGTGCGGCGGGCGAGAAGCGCCGGGCGGGCAACGTCGCCGGCGCGAACCGGCAGAATCGTCGAGAGCATGTAGCCCATCGTGTTCGCGAAAAATGTCGGATAAAAAGGGGGCGGATTGCTCGCGCGAAGCAGAATACGCCAGCGAAATGTGCGAAAAATCAGGGCCGATCCGTTCACGAGAAAGCCCATCGCGAACCAGGTCACGTTCGTCGTCAGCAGGATCCGCCAGACATCGCGGAGGTTGCTCTTCCAAAGAAACAGGCCGAGAAAGACAACCGTCAGCAGGACGATTAAAGTGACGCGGAGAATGCGGCTCACGTGCGATGAGTTGTACCACGTAGCGCCGGCTCTTTAGCCGGCGCAAAGCCGACTGAGAGTCGGCTCCACGTCCATGCTGAACATTTACACGCACCCGATCTTCTACAAACACGACACCGGTGTCGGTCATCCGGAGACCGCCGCGCGCATCGACGCGGCGATCGAGGGCGTGGGTCGGGCCGGTTTTGCTGAACAGATCGTGCGCGATCCGCAGCCGCACGACGACACCGCCCGCATCATCGCCAAGGTCCACTCCGAAGATTACGAGCAGGAGCTCGATGAGGCTTGCCGCGCGGGCATGCGCCTGTTTCACTCGCTCGACAATCCGATTTCGTCGCAGACGTTCGCCGCCGCGCGCGCCGCGGTCTCCACAGCTCTACGCGCAGCCGATGACATGATGCAGATGAACAAGCGCGCGTTCGTGATCGCCCGTCCGCCCGGCCATCATGCCGAGCGCGTCGAGGCGATGGGTTTCTGCTTCTTCAACACGATCGCCTGCGTCGCCGACTGGCTGCGCGAGCAGAACAGCATCGAGCGCGTATTCATCTTCGACTTCGACGTGCATCACGGCAACGGCACACAGCACCTGTTCGAAGAGCGAAATGATGTGTACTACGCATCGATGCACCGCTACCCGTTTTATCCTGGAACGGGAGCGGCGAATGAGATCGGAATCGGCGAAGGCCGCGGGTTTACGAAGAACATCCCGTTCCCCGCGGAGACGGGAGATGCGCAGTACCTTCGAGCGGTTGAAGACGACATCGTTCGCATCATCGATGACTATCGTCCGAACGCGATTCTTCTTTCATCCGGTTTCGATGCGCACCGACGCGATCCGCTCGGCGGCATGCGCGTGACTGAACAGGCATACGGCGAGATCACGCGACGCGTCGTCGAAGCTGCCGAACATCACGCTTCCGGGCGTGTGCTCTCGCTGCTCGAAGGCGGCTACGACATGGAAGGGCTCGCGGCCAGCGTCGACGAGCACGTTCGCGCGTTGGCGTAGACTTCTAGCGTGAGCGTTACACCGCCGCCGCCACCTCCGCAGCAAAAGTCGAGCGGCTGCCTCAAATGGGGCCTCATCGGCTGCGGCGCTCTCATCGTTCTTTGTGGTGTCGGCATTGTGGTGATCGTGGCGATTGTGTTCGGTGCGATCAAGTCGAGCGATGCTTATCGCGGCGCACGCGCAACGGCCGAGCGCGATCCGCGCGTGATCGAAGTCCTCGGATCCCCCGTCAAGGAAGGACTGTGGGTCGCGGGCAATGTCAATGTACGTGACCACACCGGTGAGGCGAATTTCGAGTTCCCCATCCGCGGACCCAAAGGGCGAGCGCGCGTGCACGCGGTCGCCACGAAGGAGTCGGGAACCTGGCGTTACTCGGAACTGACCGTCACTCCCGCGAATGGCCCGCCGATCGACCTGCTAAAACCGTAGAGTACAAGTCCTCCAATTTCGAAATCCGCAGTTCCTTCGAGAAACCGCGGACGACGTGCTCGCGCGCATTCCGAGCGACATTTGCTGCGCGCTCCGGCTGAGCGATCACTTCGTTGATCGCCTTTGCGAGCGCATCGATGTCGCGCGGCGGAACGAGCCAGCCGACGTCGGCGGAAGACACTAACTCGGCGTTGCCGCCGCAATTGGTGGCGATGACC
>QHVY01000259.1 GCA_003223695.1 Acidobacteriota bacterium | reverse complement strand
CCGATCAGTTGACGCTCACCCGCCGCTGCATGCGCGAGCTGCAGATGAGCGACGAGGCCTTTCCGCCCCGCGCAATTCTCAATCGAATCTCGAACGCCAAGAACGATCTCATCGGGCCCGTGGAGTACGAGAAAAGCAATCTCGATTTCTTTGGCGCGCGCGTTTCGGAGGTCTACCGCCTGTATCAGCGGCGTCTGAAGGAATTCGATGCGATGGACTTCGACGATCTGATCGGGAATTACGTTCTACTCCTGGAGCAGAACGAGGATGTCCGGACCGACCTGCACGAACGGTTTCAGCATCTACTGATCGACGAATATCAAGATACAAATCATGCACAATATATATTGATAAAACTTCTCACGGGACCGAAGGGCAATGTGACGGCGGTGGGCGACGAAGATCAGTCGATCTACCGATTCCGAGGCGCCGACATCAACAACATCCTGAATTTCGAGCGCGACTTTCCCGGCGCGCAGGTGATCAAGCTCGAGCAGAACTACCGCTCGACCGGCAACATTCTCGACGCGGCGACGGGATTGGTCTCGAACAACATCGCGCGTAAAGGCAAGCGCCTCTTCACCGACTCCGGCGTTGGCGAGCCTGTGCGCATTGTCACCTGCAGCACCGATCGCGAGGAGGCGCAATTCGTCCTCGAGCGCATCCTCTCGCAGCAATCGAAGTACAAGCTCTCCGATTTTGCGGTGCTGTTCCGGACGAATGCGCAATCGCGGCCGTTTGAAGAAGAGCTCCTCCGCGCGAATCTCCCGTACTCCGTCGTCGGCGGCGTGAAATTCTACGAGCGCGCCGAGATCAAAGACGCGCTCGCGTACGTTCGGCTGGCGGTCCGCCCGCACGACACTCCTTCGGTCGAGCGCGTGATCAATGTCCCATCGCGCGGGATCGGCGATACGACCCTCAAGGCGCTCGACGATGAAGCGCAGCGAGCGAACGCGTCCCTCTGGAGCATCATCGAAGGGCCGCTCGATTTCCTGCCGCCGCGCGCGTCGCGAGCGGTCAAAGAATTCCGCGAGATCATTCACGATCTGCAGCGCGCGGCCACGAATCCGCTGCCGGAGTTTCTCGAATACGTGCTGCTACGCACCGGCTACCGGCGCATGCTACAGGAGTCGCGCGACGTTCAGGACGAGTCGCGGCTGCAGAACATCGACGAGCTTCTCAATTCCGCACGCGAATTCATCGAGCAGAATCCGGGCGCATCGCTCGGCGACTATCTCGACTCACTCACGCTGATGACCGACCTCGATCGCTACGAATCGCAAAAGGGCATCACGCTGATGACGCTCCACGCGGCGAAGGGGCTGGAATTCAAAGTCGTCTTCCTCGCGGGCATGGAGGAAGGCATCCTGCCGCATTCGCAATCGAGTGATGAGAATGATGACATTGAAGAAGAGCGGCGGCTCTGCTACGTCGGCATGACGCGCGCCCGTGAACAGCTGTACTGCCTTTACGCGCTCGAGCGACGTGTGCATGGACAGATGCGCGATCAGAGTGCGTCATCGTTCATTCGCGAAATCCCTCAGCAGGTGACCGAGGAGGTGCGCCTCGGGCGCTTCCGCTTTGGTGGAGCGCCGCGGTCCTCCGCGGCGCGGGCCGCCGGGGACGGCGGGCCCACACACAACATTGCCTCCTTTTTCAAGAACGCACCGGTGCAGTTCGATCCTTCGGCGATTCGTGCCGCTCGATCGGAGCCTCGCGCGGCAGAGCTCAAGCGCGGCGCGCGGGTCCGTCACGATCAGTTTGGCGAAGGGACGATCCTGACGATGGAAGGCAGCGGCCCCGACGCGAAGCTCACTGTCTATTTCGACCGTGCCGGCTCGAAGAAGTTCATCGCGAAGTACGCAAAATTGACACGACTGTAGCGAGGCCGACTATCGCGGCGGCGGCGAGAATCCACGGCCGCTGTTTGTTCAGCTCGAGCTCGATGCTTCGGTCGACCGCGCGGTCATCGAAGACGCCGTGAGCGCCGTGATCGCCGGGCAGAGGCTCCCAAAGGTTGTTAGGCCGATTCGGATCTTCCTGCTCGTCGATCATCTGGGCGTCGTAGCCGAACTTCGCGAGATAGCGGTCGGCGAGACCGGGCACAAAATTGTTGCCGATGATCGCTTTCGTCGTCGGCCATCCGACGTTTAGCTCGCGGCGCTTGCTATGTGCCGCCCAGACGATCGCCTCCGCCGCCACCTCCGGCTGAAAAATCGGCGGCACCGGTTGCGCTTTGCGCGGCAGACGGCTCTTCACCCATCGGAATTGCGGTGTGTTGAGCGCCGGCATCTGCACCATCACCACACGAACGTTGCTTTTGTCGTGAATCAGCTCGCAGCGCAGCGAGTCGTGAAAGCCCTGCACTGCGTGCTTCGCCGCGCAATACGCCGACTGCAACGGAATGCCGCGGTAGGCGAGCGCGGAGCCGACCTGCACGATCGCGCCGCGGTCGCGCGGCTTCATCCGACGCAGCGCCGCGAGCGTTCCCCAGACGTATCCGAGGTAGGTGACCTCGGTGACGCGCCGATATTCGTCCGGCTCCATCTCCATGATCGGCGAGAACACCGATAACATTGCGTTGTTAATCCAGATGTCGATTGGTCCGAACGCTCTCTCCACTTCGGAAGCCGCTCGGTCGACGGCGTCATGATCGGAAACATCGAGCGGAAGCACGAGCGCTTCGCCGCCGGACAACTCGATTTCACGTTTGGCGGCCTCGAGGCCGTCGCGCCCGCGCGCGATCAAGCCAACCTTGGCTTTGCGTTTGCCAAATGCTTGCGCCGTGGCACGGCCGACGCCTGCGGACGCTCCGGTGATGACGACCACTTCGGGTGATTCCATGCGATGCTTGGGAAGCAAAACGTGAACCTTCCATCGATTCTGCTATGGGGTTTCGCCGCGACGGTGATTCTGACAACGCTGACCATTGCCGGACAGTCGTTAGGCCTCACGCGCATCGACATTCCCTTCATCATCGGCACGATGGTCACCGCGAATCGCGATCGCGCCAGAGTGATCGGTTACGCAATGCACCTATTCAATGGGTGGGTGTTCGCGGTCGTGTACGCACTCTTCTTCGAGTACGTGCACATTGCCACGTGGTGGTTCGGCGCGTTGATGGGAACGATGCAGGGAGTAGTTGTGGTCGTGGTTATCCTTCCGCTGCTGCCGGGAGTTCATCCGCGGATGGTTTCAGACTTTCGCGGACCAGAGCCAACGCGGCTCCTCGAGCCGCCAGGTTTCCTGGCGATCAATTATGGACGGGCCACACCAATTGTCATCATTATTGTGCACATGATTTATGGTTCAATATTAGGTCTATTCTATGCCCCGCGATGATGTCGAGGCATACAACGAGCTCTGTTGCTATACGCTGTCACTCGGAGATCCCGCGTTCATCCATCAGCATGTTGTCGACGCTTTCGCGGCTCAACACGCAGATGAGCACACGAAGCCGATCGGCCTCACGTTTGCGCTCGTTGGCCTCTACCTGCACCTCGAGAAGCAGTTTTCCGGCAAAGAGGTCCAGCGCGCGCACATGACGCTTGGAAAGCGCAAGCAACGTTGGCCTGAGCTCGATCTGCCGCGCGATCGCGGCTCGATGACCGCGGCGGACGTGATGGCCGCGACCCCAGGCGTCGAGCGCGATCGAGCGATCGATGCGTGGTGCGCCTCCGTTTGGCAAGAATTTCACCCAAACCGTGAGGCAATTGCCGGCCTGCTGCGGGAGCGAGGAATCATCTGACGCCCGCTTTCCGCTGACTGCGTCCGGAGATCTTCATATCGAGGCAGAGAGCAGCGTTCATCATTCCGATGTGTGTCAGCGCCTGCGGAAAATTGCCCAGTAAATTGCCGCTTTCGACATCGATCTCTTCCGAGTACAGACCGACGTCGTTGCAGCGCTTGAGGAGTTTCTCGAAAAGCTCTCGCGCCTCAGGAAGACGGCCGCCGAGGGCCAGGGCTTCGACCAGCCAGAAGCTGCAGGTGAGAAATGCGCCTTCGCCCGGCGGCAAACCGTCATCGGTGCGCATTTCATAGCGATACAGAAGATCGTCGCGCCCGAGCCGCTTCCGAATCGCCTCGATCGTGCCGAGCATCCTCGGATCGTCTGGCTCGAGAAAACCGACGCGCGAGATGTACAACAAACTGGAATCGAGCTCGTCACTGCCGAAGATCGAGACGAAACTCTGCAACTTCTCGTTGAACCCCTGTTCCATCACGACGCGGCGGATCTCCTCTTTCGTGCGTCGCCATGCATCGACGCGATCGCCAGGAATGAATTTCTTCTCCACCAACCGCAGAGCGCAGTCGAGCGCCACCCAGGCCATGACTTTGCCGTGGACGTGATGCGCTCGCTCGGCTCGTTTCTCCCAGATTCCGTTGTCTGGTTCCGGCCACTTCTTCGCAATTCGATCGGCCAATCGCACGAGCAGTGTCTTCACGTCACGCGAGAACTCCGGATGTTCTTCCTTTTCGAGATGCTCCTCGACCGCGCCGAGAACTTCGCCGTAAACGTCGAGCTGCAATTGATTGCGTGCTCCGTTGCCGGCGCGAACTGGAGCGGAGCCGCGATAACCCTCGAACTTCAGCGTTTTTTCCCGAATCCGCGGTTCGCCGAAGACGTCGTAGAGAATCTGCAGGCGGGGATGTGTCAGGCGTGTCGCATACAGGATCCAATGGACAAACGCTCCTCCCTCGGTTGTGAAGCCGCAATCGTCGAGCGCGGCAACGGTGAATGACGCGTCGCGCAGCCAGCAGTAGCGATAATCCCAATTGCGGATGCCGCCGATTTTTTCCGGGAGAGAGGTCGTCGGCGCGGCGACGATTGCACCCGATGGCGCATACGTGAGCAGTTTGAGCACAAGAGCGCTGCGCAGCACCTCGTCGTGGTACTTCCCCTCGTAAGACAATTGAGAGGACCATTTGTGCCAGAACGCGGCGGTTCGCTCGATCTCGGCGCTTGCCTCGTCGCCGATGTGCGGAAACACCGCAGGCATGTGATCGTCGAATCCAAGCGCGAAGTCGTGACGCTCGCCTTTCTTGGTCGTGAATCGCAAGGATGCATCGGGTCCCTCGATCTCGAAACGGAGGTCCGATCGCAGATTCATCACGATCGGGAGTTGCTCGCAGCAGATGCAGTCGCCTCGTTGAGCGAGGTCAGCGGGGGTTTGCGCGTATCCGGGTCGCGGCGAAAACTGAACTTCGATCGGCACCTCGCCGGAGATGCCTTCGATGCGGCGGAGGATCTGGCGAAACGGCGTCAGTCGCCGCCGCTTTTCCTCCTCGCGCATCACCGGCATGAGGTCAATCAGCCTGACCGTGCCGGAAAGTGTCTCGAACGTTGTCTCCAGAACGTTCGTGTTTTCGATGTAGCGGCGGGTGGTCTTGAAATCGCCAGTAGGCCGAATGGAAAAATATCCACCTTTTTGATAGTCGAGAATGCGTGCGAATATCGATGATGAATCGAATCGCGGCCAGCACAGCCAGTCGATTGAGCCTTCGCGTGAGATCAGCGCCGCGGAGCGCGTGCAGCCGATCATCGCGTAGTCGGCGATGGGCGGGTAGGGGGCGTCAGGCATTCTGGCGCATGGCCATTTGCAAAACTTCTGCGAGGTGCAGCGCTTTGCGGCCGGTTGCCTGGGTAATTTGCTCGCGGCAACTGAAGCCGTCGGCGATGATGAGCGTGTCGCCCTTCGCATTGCGCACGCGCGGAAGCAACACGCGCTCGCCGATGCGCATCGAAATCTCGTAGTGCTTGCGCTCGAATCCGAATGCGCCGGCCATACCGCAGCATCCGGAGTCGAGGTGTTCGAACTCGAGCCCCATCTTTTGCAGAACGTGCTCTTCCGGCTCGAACTTCATGATTGCTTTGTGATGGCAGTGTCCCTGAACGATTGCCTTTTTCTGTAGACGCGGAATGTGGAAGCTGTCGCCGGCGTGCTGAATGAACTCGCTGAGAGTCATCATCGGCAGAACACGGCCGGGAAAAAGATTGTGCAGCTCATCGCGAAACACCGAAATGCAGCTCGGCTCGAGGCCGACGATCGGTGTGCCGCGATCGATTTCCGGCTCGAGCTCCTTCATCGTTTCCATGAGCAGCTTTTTCGCGGCATCGAGGAATCCCCAGTCGTATAGCGGCCGCCCGCAGCAGAGTGACTTCTTCGGAATGACCACGCTGTAGCCTGCGCGCTGGAGGACCTCAGCAGCGGCGCTCGCGGTGTCAGGATGAAAGTAGTTGTTGAATGTGTCGGGCCACAGAAGAACGCGTGTAGCGGCGGGCTTTAGCCCGCCGGACGGCGGCCTGAAGGCCGCCGCTACACGAAACTGCGCGCGAAACGTTTTTGGCGCGTACTTCGGCATCTTTCGCTCCGGCGCGATGCCTAACAGCGGCTTGGAGGCCGACATCACGAAATTCGCGAGCCGCGGAGCACGGGCCGCCAGTCGCGACCACCGATGAATCCATCCCATTGTGTACGCGGAGATCGGACGCAACCGCCAACTGTAGTAGTGCGATAGGAACTCGGCTTTGTACGTCGCCATGTCGACGTTGACCGGACAGTCGCCTTTGCATCCTTTGCAGGAGAGGCAGAGATCGAGCGCATCCTTGACCGCGTCGTTCCGCCAGTTATCCGGGATCTCCCGCCCCTGAAACATTTCGAACAACAAATGAGCGCGGCCACGCGTGGAGTGTTCCTCCTCCTGCGTGGCCATGTAGCTGGGGCACATCGTGCCGCCATCATTGCGACGGCATTCGCCGACGCCGACGCAGCGCAGCACCGCGCGATCGATGCGGCCGTCGTCTTCCGGAAATCTGAAATGGGTTTTGGGTGACCACGGCTGAAATGAGGCGCCGAGACGAAGATTCTCCACCGGGTGATACGGCGTGACGACCTTGCCGGGATTCATTTTCCAGTCGGGATCCCAGATCGATTTGAACTCGCGAAAGGCCTCGATCAGCTCATTGCCGAACATCTTCGGCAGAAGCTCGGCACGCGATTGCCCATCACCATGCTCGCCCGAAAGCGAGCCGTTGTACTTGATGCACAAGTCGGCCGCTTCATCGATGTACGAGCGGTACTTCTTGATGCCGTCGGCCGTTTCCAGATCGAAGTTGTTGCGTGTGTGCACACACGCCTGTCCGAAATGTCCGTACAGATCGCCGATGTATCCGTACTTCTCCATTAGTTTTCGAAGGTCGCGCAGGTACTTGCCGAGGTACTTGGGATCGACGGCGGAATCCTCCCAACCTTCCCACGTGCGCGGCTTTCCGGGGACGAAGGCCGTCGCGCCGAGACCCGACTCGCGAATCTTCCAGACGCGCTTCTCGTCTTTTTTGTCGTCGTAGCGACGCATCGACGGGCAGAGGTTCGACTGTTTCAGCGCATCCATCATCTTCTGGGCGTTCGCGTCGGATTCCTGCGTCGTTTCGCCGCCAAACTCGACAAGCAGCCAGCCGCGGCCTCGCGGCAAGAGCGGCAGCTTGTCGATGTTCAGCTTTTTTTCCTTCATGTCGTTGACGAGTCGCTCGTCCACGCCTTCGAGGCCGATCGGCTTGAATTCGAGGAGACGCGGCACATCGTCAGCGGCGATGTAAATGTCTTCGTAGCCGAGGACGACGAGCGTGCGGGCGGGTGGACTGTAAACCAGGCGGCATTTCGCCTCGAGGACAACAACGCACGTGCACTCGCTGCCGACGAGTGCCTTCGCGACGTTGAATCCGTCTTCGGGAAGAAGCGAATCGAGGTTGTAGCCGGAGACGCGGCGCGGGATTTTCGGATAGCGGCGACGGATTTCGTCGCCGTATTTATCGCGAATGGCGCGAAGGCGGCGATAGATCTCGCCGCGACGCCCGCCTTCGTTGATGCTCTTAGTCAACTCGCTATCGCTCGTTGCGCCGACGCGCAGCTGCGTGCCGTCGTAAAGGAGGACCTCGAGCTCATCGATGTTGTCGACGGTCTTTCCCGCCATCAATGCGTGAACGCCGCACGAGTTGTTGCCGATCATGCCGCCGATGGTGCAGTGATCGTGCGTCGCCGGATCGGGGCCGAACGTGAGGCTATGCTCCTCGGCGGCATTTCGGAGATCGTCGAGCACGATGCCTGGCTCGACGCGCGCAAACTTCTGCTTCGGGTCGAGCTCGACGATGCGGCTCATGTACTTCGAGAAATCCATGACCACCGCGACATTGCAACACTGTCCGGCGCGCGAGCGCGACGGTGGCGATCACATCGTCGGCGTTGTGCGGGAACACCACGCCGATCGGCACCTGACGGTAATTTGAGGCGTCGGTCGAGTACATTGCGCGCGAGCCGTTGTCGAAGCGCACCTCGCCTTTGATCTCGCGCCGCAGCGCGGCAGCCAACGCGGCAGAATCGACGTTCACAGTCTGAATGCGATCCTTGTGGTCGACGCGCGGCGAAACAGGCCGATTGTTTTCGAAACGGATGGGCGGGAAGCGGCGAATTTCGTCTTTCATGATCTTGTCATTTCGACCCTGAGCGAAGCGAAGGGGAGGAACCGGTGTGGGTGTGCGGTACGAAGCTCGTGTTTCGTACCTCCCATCCCACACCGTTCCCTCCCCTTCGCTGCGCTCAGGGTCGGGATGACACCGTTCCTACGCTGCATATCGCTGCGCATCCGCAATCTTCAACTCCACGCCAATGCCCGG
>QHVY01000258.1 GCA_003223695.1 Acidobacteriota bacterium | reverse complement strand
AAACGGATGGGCGGGAAGCGGCGAATTTCGTCTTTCATTTTCTTGTCATTCCGAGCGTAGCGAGGAACCGGTGTGGGTGTGCGGTACGAAGCTCGTGTTTCGTACCTCCCATCCCACACCGTTCCCTCCCCTTCGCTGCGCTCAGGGTCGGGATGACACCCTTCCTACGCTGCATATCGCTGCGCATCCGCAATCTTCAACTCCACGCCAATGCCCGGCCGTGACAGATCCGGCCGCAGCGCGCCGTCGCGCGGCGTCATGAATCCGTCGAACAACATCGACTCGATTCGCACGTGGTCGAAAAAATATTCGAGATGGCGCATCGGCAGCAATGCGCAGCCCAGCGCGACATGCAGCGACGGCGCGCAGTGTGCGGAGAGCGGAATCGATCGCGACTCGCAGATTGCGCTCGTCTTAATGAATCCGGTGATGCCACAGCAGCGAGTTGCGTCCGCCTGAAGCACGTCGACGGCGCCGGCAGCAATCATCTGATCAAAGTACTGCAGCTCATACCCGTATTCGCCTGCGGCGATATCCATGCACGACGGCGCGCGATCGCGGAGCAGCCTCAAGCCTTCGAGATCGTCGGACGAAACCGGCTCCTCGAACCAGCGAACATCGTACGCAGAAAAAATCTCCGCCTGCTCCAGCGCCAGCTTACGCGTGTAGGCGCCGTTCGCGTCGACAAACAATTCAGTGCTTGAACCGATCGTCTCGCGCGCGGCAGCAACGCGCTGTCGATCTGCGATCGCATCGCGGCCAACTTTCATCTTTACGCGCGGCAAGCCCCATCCCGCGAGCTCGGTTTGCAGCTCGTCGATCGAATACGACGTGAAGCCGCCGCTGCCGTAGACCGGCGCGGCGTTGCGCACTTGACCGAGGAGTTGCACGAGAGAAATGCCGAGAAGCTTGGCTTTGAGGTCCCAGAGGGAGTTGTCGACAGCGGAGATGGCCATCGCTGCGATGCCACGACGGCCAAGGTTCCGAACGCTGCGAATCATCGCCGCCCAGGATGCGTCAATGGCGAATGGATCGCCGCCGCGAACAATCTTGGCGAGATGATCGCGAATGAGCGTCGCCGTCGCGGTGTCTGCGTACGAATAGCCAAAGCCCGTCTCACCGCCGGATCGAGCATGCACGGCGACGAGCGTTGTCGAATCCCACTCGAGGGTTCCGTCGCTTTCGGCCGTCGCCGTGGGAATCGTGTAGCTGGCGACGGAAATGTCGTCAATGCGCCTTGACCGAATCGAGCATCTCCTTGATCGATTGCTTCAGCATGTGACCGCGATTGGGATCGTGCATCAGCGACTTCAAAAACTTCTTCGCTTCATCCGGAGTGATGTGCGGCGGCAGCGGTGGCACCTCCGGATCGGTGTGGAACTCGAGAATCGAGGGGCGGTCGGCGCTCAGCGCTTCGTCCCACGCCGATGCGATCCGATCGGGCTTCTCGATGCGAATGCCCATCAGTCCGAGTGATTTCGCATAGTCGGCGTACGGAAAGTCGGGCATCACCTGAGAGGCTTCAAATTTCGGATCGCCGGCCATGATGCGCTGCTCCCACGTCACCATGTTCAGATCACGATTCTTCAGCACGCAGACGATCAGCCGTGGATCGCTCCACTCCTTCCAGTATTTCGCAACGGTGATCATCTCGTTCATTCCGTTCATCTGAAACGCGCCGTCGCCGACACAGGCGATGGCCACGCGATCGGGAAACGCGAACTTGGCGGCGATCACGTACGGCACGCCCGGGCCCATCGTCGCCAGATTTCCGGAGAGGGAGCCCATCATGCCATCGCGGAACTTCAGGTCTCGTGCGTACCAGGCCGCGGTCGACCCCGAATCGGCCGCGAGAATGCAGCGATCCGGGAGCCGCGGCGACAATTCCCAGAAAACGCGCTCGGGATTGATCGGGTCCGCGCTCGTCATCGCGCGCTCTTCGACGAGCTTCCACCAGTCGACGATTTCTTTTTCGATTTTTTCGCGCCAGCTCCGATCTTTTTTGAGCTTCAGCATCGGGATAAGGGCACGCAGAGTTTCGTTGCTGTCGCCGATGAGGTTGACCTCCATCGGATAGCGGATCGAAAGCATGCGGCCGTCGATATCGATCTGCACCCCGCGCGCTTTCCCCTCCTCCGGCAGAAACTCGGGATACGGGAAGCTCGAGCCGACCATCAACAGCGTGTCGCATTCGTCCATGAGCGTCCAACTCGGCTTCGTGCCGAGCAGGCCGATGGCGCCGGTGACGAACGGAAGAGTGTCGGGCAGCGCCGCTTTGCCGAGCAGCGCTTTTGCCACGCCGGCGCCGAGGAGCTCGGCGACATCGATGACTTCTTTGCTGGCGTGCATCGCCCCCTGACCGATGAGCATCGCCACGCGCTTGCCCGCATTGAGGACGTCCGCAGCGCGACGAAGATCATCTTCATGGGGAATCACGCGGGGCGATGTGTACCCGACTCCGGAGTGAATCGTCGAGTGTTTGTGCGGCGGCTCTTCGTACTCTTCATCCTGCAGATCGTTTGGCAGAATGATGCAGGTCACCGTGCGCTCAGCCTGCGCGATGCGGAAAGCGCGGTCGACGAGATGCCGGACCTGCCCGGGGGCCATCGCCGTCTGCACAAATTCCGAGGCAACATCTTTGAAGAGGCTCTGCAGATCGACTTCCTGTTGATACGAACCGCCCATCGCCAGGCGCGACGACTGTCCGACGATCGCTACGACCGGCTGATGATCGAGCTTCGCGTCATAGAGGCCATTGAGAAGGTGAATCGCTCCGGGACCGGAAGTGGCCATGCACACTCCGACTTCTCCCGTGAACTTCGCGTGCGCGCACGCCATGAACGCGGCCATTTCTTCGTGGCGCACCTGGATGAATTTGATTTTGCCGTCGACACGATTCAGCGCGCCGAAAACGCCGTTGATGCCGTCACCGGGATAACCGTAGACGCGGTGCACGCCCCAATCAATAAGGCGCTTCACTAGAAAGTCGCTCGTTGACTGAGCCATGGGTCTCCTTCATCTCCCCGCGTAGGCGATTGTGGTGATTAGCGCGTTATCGGCCTGCCGCGAGTCGAGACGCGTGTGCTGCACGACGATCGGCACATCCGAGACGATCACGCTCGCGTAGTCGGTGCCGCGCGGAATCGGCTCGGGATCCGCTAGATCATTGAAGCGAATGTGCTTCGTGCGGCGAGCGGGCACAGTGAGGCGGTACGGGCCGGCCGGCTCGCGATCGCTGTAATAAATGGTGATCTCGACGTGCGCGTCCTGATCGGTCGTGTTCAGGATGCACGCCGTCTCATGGCTCGTGAATTCCGGCTGCGGCCCATGACTCCAGGCCGGGATGTACCCCTCGGCGATGGCCCAGCGCGTCTCACCGATGGGCTCGGGTTTGGCCATGCTTCCATTGCAAAGCATGACCCGTACCTCACTCGGGAAGGAGGTCAGCGAAGACGAAGCCGTCGCGTTCCACGACTACGCCGTTAGCGATGGAGAGTGGCGCCGCGAACATCGGGCCGCAATAAGCGAAGGTGTGAAACTCTCCGCGCTCGCCGCACGGATCGACATCGGCGGGAAGGTCATTCAGAAGGGCCTGATCGAACTCGCGCCCGGCGAACGAAGCAGACAACGCGCGAGGGTCGACGCACGTGATGCGCGCGCGCAGGCCGCCGGAAATCATCTCCCGCGCGAGCTCGCGCGTGTCTCGTCCCCACAGCGGAAAGATCGGCGTCAATTTCGTCGCAGCGAGCTGCTTCTCGCGGTAGGCTCGAATGTCTTCGAGAAAGAGATCGCCGAACGCGAAGCAGTCGATCGCTTCCTCCTCGGCCCGCGTGATCGCCGCTCGAAGCACCGATTCGTACTGCTCATTCGAGCAAGGGCTGGGTATCGCGAGCTCCCACAGCGGCAGACGCGCGGCCCGAGCCTGCGTGCGCAGCAGCTCGGTGCGAACGGCGTGCATGGCGACGCGGTCCGCGGACTCGTTGATGGTCGTCACCAGCCCGGCAACCTCGTAGCGCTCATCGGATCGAAGCGTGTGAAGCGTCCACGCTGAATCTTTTCCGCTGCTCCACGACAGAAGGGTCCTCAGCCGGCGCATTGTTTGACGATATCCGCAAGAATTTGCAGCGATTCAACAAGCCGCGGTCCGGGCCGATTGAAAAACTGGCAGCCGTCGACGATGAAGACGCGTTCGGCGCGGACGGCGCGCAGCGATTGCCATCTCGCATCCGACGTCAACAGGTGCATATCGCGTTGCGAGTCTTCGATGCGAAATCCGCACGGCGCGATGACGATGATGTCCGGATCGGACCGAACGAGATCGTCCCACGTAATCCACGCTGAGTGCTGGCCGGCGGTGCCGAGAGCGTCGATCGCTCCAGCCATTTCCACGAGCGTCGGCATCCAGTTGCCGGCGACCATCAGCGGCTCGATCCACTCAATGATGACCACCCGTGGTTTTTGAGCAGGGGCGGACGAGCCGATCGCTTCCATTCTCGATCGCATCGTACTCACCAGCGGCCGGCCGTCAGCGCCAAGTGCGGCCGCGGTGCGGCGAATATCCTCGAAGACGTCCGCGAGGGATTGCGGATTGAGAGGAATCAGTAGTGGCGCGGCGCCAGTCCAATGGGCGATCGCAGCCTCGACGTCGCGAAGGCTGACGGCGCACACCTCGCATTGAATCTGCGTCACGATGTGCGTCGGCTGCAATCCGCGAAGAAGCTCGGCGTCGACGCGATACATGCTGATGTCTTGCTGCAGAATCGCTGACACGCTCGTGTGAATTGCCCGAGTATCGACGCCGCCAGCCTTCGGCTGAGTACACACCGGCAGCCGATCGATCCCGTGCGGGAAGTCGCACTCATGCGACCTGCCGACGAGAGCGTCTTGGAACCCCAGCGCGCAGACAATCTCCGTTGCGCTCGGAAGCAGCGACACGACGCGCAGCATCACGCCTTTGCGAACGCCGGAATCTTCCGCTCCGCGATCGCGAATGCTCCGAAGAAGATCGCGGTGAACAGCAGATCAGACGCGATCGTGTTGCCAAAGTACGGGATTGCCGCGACGTAGCACGCCACAAGACCCGCTGCAGTTTTTGCGTAGGTCGTCCCACGTGCCCAGACGTCGAAGTTGGTGGTGATGAAAAAGATCGTCGAAGAGAGCAGAGCGCAGGCGCCGACGGCCGGAACGCTCTCGCGGTTGCGCAACAGCATTCCGATGACCGCGATCAGCGCATAGGTCGCGTAAATCACAGGCATCGCCGAATGAAATCCGATGATCGCATCGCCGATCAGCATCGTCAGCAGCGGAATGACGATGGCGAAGGCGCGGCGCTCGAACTTCGCGCCGCCGAACAGCGCAATCGCGCCGATCGGGGCGAAGTTCCATGGATGCGGCACGACTCGGCAGACGACTCCAACGACAACAAGAGCGAGAGCGAGCCAGAAGCGTGGCGTGAGATAGGTGCGCATGTTGTCCTCCTTCAGCGCGAAACGGTGTAGCGCACGCCGAGAAGCGCACGCCGGGTGGGCGATGGATAGCCGAAGACTTCCTGATATCGCGTGTTCGTCAGGTTCTCGATCTTCGCGTAGGGCTCGAATGCGCGAACATTCAAGCGAAACGTGATGTCGGCGACGGTGTACGCGCGATTGATGACGTTGTCGAAGGGAACGAGGTCGTTGACATCGGCGCGGCTCCCCACGCGCGCCACCACCAGCTCCGCGCTCCCCGCACCTCGGGTGTAGCCGAGCTCCAGCGATCCGGAGTGTTTCGGCCGTCGAGGCAGCGGCGCACCGGAAGACTCTTCGATCGCGCGCAGAAATGTGTACGTCAGCGAGACGGTGAACGGACCGCGACGGTCCGAGGCAGCGACTTCAACGCCCCGTGAGCGCGCCAGGCCGACATTCGCGAATCGATTTGCGGCAAGGTCATAGATGATCAGATCGCGAAACGTGTTGCGAAACGCGGTGATCGAAAAGACGCCGTCGCTGCCGAAAAACCGATCGTAGCCGAGCTCCGCGCTGCGACTGCGCTCGGCGTGGAGGTCGGGATTTCCGAAGAAAGGCAGATACAGCTCGCCAATCTGCGGCGCGCGGAACGCCTGACCGTACGCCGCATGGATTTTGTGGCCATTCAGCGACCATGCCGCCCCGATTCGCGGCGAGGTCTCGCTTCCGAACGAGTCGTAATGATCGTAGCGTGCACCTGCGGACAGCTCGAAAGGTCCGCGCGAGAAACGGTCCTCAACGAAGACGGCATTGTTCGATCGGTGATGGGTGTCGAGATCGAGGCCGAAGCTGTCATGATTATTCGCTTCCGCCTTCTCTCCTTCGGCGCCCGCAACGACCGTTCCGATTGCCGTGGTTCTTCGGGCGGAGAGATGGATCGTTTGTCGAGTCGATCGCGTCGCGCCGAACGACTGCGCGTCGGGATCTTCGTTGCGATCGTCGCGGCGATTCTCCGACAGCCGCAATTCCGCGTGAATGGCGCCGAAGTCGGCGGTGACCGGAAGCGCAAGTTGCCATTCGCTGCCGCTTTCACGGTGATGCGGAGTGGCGACGTACGCCGTCGCTGTGTCATTGGTGTTGCGCGGGACGCCGAGGTCGTAGTTGGAAGCGCGCCCGGTGAGGCCGATTGAGAGCGTGTTGGCCGGAGCAAACGTCAGCGCGCCGACAATCGAGTTCCGGCGGTCGTTGTCGTTTAGCGCGAAGCCGTTGTCCTGGCGATGTTCCGCGGCAAGTGAGAGCGTCGTCGCCCCGAAGGTCTGCTGCAAGGAAGCGATGCCGTTGAAGAGACCGCGGCCGCCGGCTGAGACATCGAGGTCGGTGTGATCGCTCCCACCGCTGGTGATGATGTTGATGACGCCGCCGACGGCGTCGGCGCCGTAGAGCGATGAAAAAGGTCCGCGCGCGATCTCGATTCTCCGCACGCCGACGGTGGAGAACTGTCCGAAATTGTAGCCGGAGAAATACGGATCGTTGATCTCCACGCCATTCCACAGCACCAGCACCTGCTTCGAGCTGGCACCGCGCACGAACACGGACGTCGTCTTTCCGAGCGAGCCCGTGCGGCTGACGCTCAGACCGGGGACTTCGCGAAGAACGTCCGCGACATCGCGCGCGGCCTGCGCGTCGATCTGTTTTTTCGTGATGACGGTGACCGACGCCGGAGTGGACCCCACTTTTTCCGGCAGGGCCGAAGCGGTGACGACGATCGTTTCGCTGAGTTGTTGCGTGGCGAGAAAAAGGAGAATGGCCAGAAGAAGACTCACGATGACTTCCCTCCGAAGTTTGTGATTGTTGTGTCCGAAACGGCCGGTCTCCTGGCTTCCGGGTCGTCCTCGTCGCGCCGCCTTCCCATCCCGCTTTGCGGGACAGTGGCGTCGTGGCGCGAGTTGTCTCCGGTCACAGTGGCGGGGGCCGCGCCGGTGTTGCACCGGCTTCCCGAGCACCGTTTCGAACGGGTTGTTAAAGAGCTGGCGGCGATTATAGTGGAGGACAGACAATCTTGCCTGTCCGGACAGGCAGGATTAAATGGCATGCGCGGCGGAGTATTGCTGCGCGTCGAGAAATGTCTATTTGATGTAGGCCACCACTCCCATCAGCGAATCGGGGAACGAGAGAGTTTGACTTCACGCATAGCGAGGAATGCGGCGGCGGCGTCGCCGAAGAAAATCCAAGCGATGTCTGCGCGTCGATCAGTCCCGGGCAGACATGACTGCCTTTCACGTCGATCGTTGTCGCATCAGGCGGGATCGGAACATTCGCGCCGACGGACTCGATCAATCCGTCGTCCCGCCGGTGATTGCGTAAACGCCGGGCGCATCGGCGAACAGTGGCGCGGCGCACAGCAGCGCGACGAGACACAATAAACGTTTAAGAATCATTCGCTCCGCCGCGGCGCGAAATGATACTTGGACGTGCAGGCGAGCGCGAAAACGAGTTGTGCTACCCTCGTTTTCAACCCATGGTCCTGTTCAATTACGCCACTAAAGAGATCACTGCGAAGATCGTGTACTACGGGCCGGGACTGTGCGGAAAAACCACAAATCTGCAGTTCATTTACGAATCGCTTCCGTCGAATCACAAGAGCAAAATGCTGTCGCTGTCCACCAAAACGGACCGCACTCTCTTCTTCGATTTCCTTCCCCTCGACCTTGGAAAAATCCGCGGGATGCGCACAAAGTTGCAGCTCTACACGGTACCGGGGCAGGTCTACTACAACTCCACGCGCCAACTCGTTCTCAAGGGAGCGGATGGAGTCGTCTTCGTCGCCGACAGCCAGGACTACGCGCTCGACGCGAATCTCGAGTCGATGCAGAACCTCGAGGACAATCTCAAGCGGCAGGGCATGAAGATTCGCGAGCTGCCGATCGTCATTCAATACAACAAGCGCGATCTGCCGAATGCCACACCGGTTCCGAAACTCGAGAAAGACATCAACAAACTCGGCATGCCGCATTTCGAGTCGGTAGCGACAACCGGCGTCGGCGTCGAGGAGACGCTGAACGGAGTCACGCAGCTCGTGCTTGGCAATCTGGTGAAGAAATACGGACTCGAAGGCTCGGAGCCTCTCGAACGCGAGCTGCACGTGCTCAACGCCGCGCCACAGCCCGAGCCGTCCGCGCCTGAGCCGCTGTGGGACGAGGAAGATCCGACGCTGCCGCTGCCGACCCGTCCGCGGCGCAAGGGGGAACAGCTGCCGATGGCGTCGATCGAGATCCCGCTTCCTGACGGCATCCTTGATTCATTGCCCGATATCGGCAGCGCGCCCGCTGCGGTCAAGGAGCGGCCCGCGACCGATGGGCTGGTCAAGGAAGTGACGATTCCGGACGAGCTGCGGCGCACTCGCAAGCTGCGGCTGAAGATCACGCTCGATGTGACGATCGAGTGATCGAAATTCGGCTGCCACTCGATCCGTTGAAAGCGTTTCTGGAGGAGTGGTCGAGTGGTTTAAGGCAGCGGTCTTGAAAACCGCCGTCCCGGGTGACCGGGACCGTGGGTTCGAATCCCACCTCCTCCGCCAACACGAGAAATTGCGAATTTCAAATGAAAAATGAAAAATGAAACGTAGAATGGCTTACGCTTCGGGAATTGCGTTTTTGACTTTTTCATTTTTCATTTGAAATTCTTCATTTAAGCCGGCCGGAGAGATGGGTGAGTGGCTTAAACCAGCGGTTTGCTAAACCGCCGTAGGGCCTCAAAGCTCTACCGAGGGTTCGAATCCCTCTCTCTCCGCCAGATCCTGCCTCGTTGTCCTCAATTTGCCTCTCTCGAACGGGCACATTTCGTGAAGCGCTCTGATCCTGCCTCGTACAGGTGACGCAGTTCACGCAGTACCAAAATTGAATCCCGAAGGAGAGACCTCAATGGCAAATACGAGCAAGCGCGGTTTTGCGTCGATGGATCCGGCGAAACAGCGTGAAATTGCGAGTAAGGGAGGCAGAGCGGCGCACGCCAAGGGGACGGCTCACGAATTCACTTCTGATGAAGCGCGCGTCGCTGGCCGGAAGGGCGGAGAAGCCGTCAGCCGCGATCGTGCTCACATGTCTGCGATCGGCCGCGAAGGAGGTCACAGCCGCGGACGCGCACGACAATCGCAGGGAACTCAGAGCGCCTCGACAGGTGTGAGCCTGGATACGGAACGTTCCAGCTTCGAGCGTGCAAGCGATCGCGGAGCGACTGTCGGCGCCTCGAGCGCCTCATCGCGCCAGGAACGGAGTGAAGCCGTCGTCAATCGCAGCCAGGCAGCTTCGCCCCCGAGCCGCAGCTAGTCCCGTAGGATCGATTCCCGCACTCGCCGACGCCGCCGCACCCTCCGGCGGCGTCCTTTTTTCGCGATCGCGGAGCGCCGCTGCCTTCGTAGTAGCATTCCCCGCTCAGACTACGAAGGAGGAATGCAATTTTGATCAGACTACTTTCCACGGCGCTGGCGATGGCCTGCCTCGCCTGCTCGCCCTCTAACTCCGGAAACACCTCGAGCGCGACTGAGACCACGGTCAGCGCTACCACCAGCAGTGCCGAAGCTCCGGCACAACCGGCAACGGCTGCACCGGCGACGGCAGCGGCGGAGGAGAAACGATCGATGACCGACTACACAGACAAGGTTGCGGAGC
>QHVY01000444.1:2861-3999 GCA_003223695.1 Acidobacteriota bacterium | reverse complement strand
CAGTCCGCGCTGCTCGAAGCGATGAGCGAAGGAATGATCAGCATCGAGAAGCGCCGCTTGCCGCTGCCGGAGCCGTTTCTGGTGATCGCGACGCAGAATCCTGTCGAACACGTCGGAACGTTTCCGCTGCCCGAATCGCAGCTCGATCGATTTCTGATGAAGCTGACCATCGGATATCCGAACAGCATCGATGAGAAAAAGCTGCTGCGTGCCGGTGGCGCGCAGGAAGCTCTCGAACATCTCGAGCCCGTTCTCGATGCGCAGGAAGTTGAAGACTTGCAGCAGCACGTGGGCACGATTCACGTCAACGAGTCGCTCGTCGACTACCTGATGCACATCGTTCACATCACGCGCAATCACCCCGAAGTAGCCCTCGGCGTCTCCACGCGCGGGGCGCTGACGTACTTCAAGGCCTGTCAGGCGCTGGCGATGGTCAGCGGCCGCGACTTCGTCATTCCCGAAGACATCAAGCGCCTCGCCGGTCCGGTGCTGTCGCACCGCATTCTGATGAAGGACCGCCGCGGATTGCGCGGCGAATCGACGCCCGAGCAGCGGTACATTGCCAGGATTTTGACCGAGATCCCCGTTCCACGGTGATGTTGGCCGTTAGCCGTTCGCCGTTGGCCGTAAGCGCATCCGATTCTCCTCGGCCAACGGCCAACGGCCAACGGCCAACGTTTGAATTCGAGGGCGTGGTCCGCCTGACGAAGATCGGTGTGTCCTTCGTCATCTTCACGATCGTCGTCGGATTCGCTGCGATCAACACGGGCAACAACGCCTTGTACATCGGCCTTTCATTCATGCTCGGCTGCCTGTTGCTTTCGGGAATCGCGTCAAAGGGTGGGCTGCAGAAACTCGACGTCGAATTCGAAAGCATTCACGAGGCGTGGGCCGGGCGGGCGGCGGAGGGGAAGCTTAGGATCGCGAACCGCTCGATGCTCTGGAACATTCGCGATGTGATCGTCACTTCGCCCGAGCTGGCAGATCCGATCTTCATTCCGATCATCAATCGCCGCAGCGAAATTCGCGTTGAGTCTTCGTTCCTTTTCCAGCGTCGTGGAATCGTACACTTTAAGATACTCAATTTATATACGCGATATCCCTTTGGCTTCTTTCTGAAGAAGCGAAGAGCACGCAT
>QHVY01000444.1:0-2856 GCA_003223695.1 Acidobacteriota bacterium | reverse complement strand
ACGAAGAGACGCCGCGCGAGCGTTTCCGTGCTGTCGACGGCGAGCAACATCCGTCGAATCGCGCCGGAATCGGCGCGGACGTTCATTCTTTCCGCGAGTACGTGCGCGGCGATTCCTTCCGTCACATCTACTGGAAAAAATCCGCGAGCCTCGGCCGCTGGATCATGAAGCAGACGGAGATGGAGTCATCGCGCGCCGTGCAGGTGGTGGTCGACCCGTTCAAGCCGCGCAGCGCTTCGGATGACGATTTTGAACGGATGATCAGCGAAGCGGCGACATTCATCTTCGATGCGCTGCGGCGAGACATCGACGTGCTTCTGTCGCTGCCGCGGACGACATTGCGCGCGCGGACAGGGGAGTCAGCGACAGCGATGTTTCGGGCGCTGGCGCTGCTCGAGCCGGTGTACGAACCGGTGGCGCAAGCCATCGATCGTAACGCGATGGTCTTTTCAGTGAGGAGAGGCGATGAGCGAGCGACGGCGTGAAATCGAATTCCTGCTGCTGACGATGTTCGCCGCCGTTCCGCTGTACGCAACGCAGGCGATCTCGTTCATTCCTCTCATCGCTTTTGATGTCGTGATGATCGGCATCGTCCTACGCGTGCTCAGCGGCCGGGATCCGGAGTTGATCCCGCTGCCGGTCATGCGCGGGCTGGCCATCGCGTACATTCTGTTTTACGCCGTCGATGCGGCGGTGATCTCACGAAGTGCGATCTCCGCATCGACGCATCTGGTTCTGTTCATCGCCGCGTATCAGCCAATGGAGCCGGCGAATCGGCGCAACGAGGCGCAGCGGCTGCTCACCGCGTCGCTGATCTTCGTGGCGAGCGTCGCCACTGCCACGCACATCGCGATCGTGCCGTTCGTCATCGCCTTTGCATTCCTGTTGTTCCGGCAGCTCATCCATCTGAGTCATCGTGACAGCGTCGAAGCGGCGGGAGTTGCTGCCGTCGAGCCGCCGGCCACGCGTGCCGCTGCCTTTTACGTCTGCGGCACGACGGCGATCGGAATCCTACTGTTCCCGATGCTTCCCCGCGTGCGCAATCCGCTCGTCCCGGGCATGATGGGATCGCTTTCGAGCGCGTCGACGGGCTTGAGCGACACCATCAACTTCAACGATCAGCGAACGATCACCAACGATGCGACGGTGGTCAGCCGCGTTTGGATGGGGCCGGAGGCGATCCCATTTTTCACGCCCCTGCGGCTGCGGGGAATGATTTACGAACGCTTCCGCAACAACGAGTGGGTGCAGGGGCGGCGGGATTTCATGCCGCTCGACGGGCGCAATGGCGCAGTGCGGATCGCACGGCCGTCGGGCTATACGCGGCCGGCCGCGATTCAGCAACGCTTCATCATCGGCCGTCGTCTCTTTCTGCCGGTCGGAACATACGAAGTTGCTGGCGTGCCGCAAATCGTCGAGTATCCGACGCGCGACATGTACACGGCGTGGCAGTCGCGCAGTGACGTCATCAACTATGACGTGCACATGGCCTGGTCGACCACGCCGCTGCGTATTCAACGTATGACGGTAACGAACTACCCGATTCGGCCGGAGGTTCTGGCCATGGCGCGGCAGATCGTCGGAAGCGAAACCGATGCGATGAAACAGGCGAAAAGGATCGAGTCGTACCTTTCGACGCGCTTTCGCTATGTGCCCGATCCGGCGCAGCTTGGGCCGGCGCGGGTGAACGTCGACGACTTCCTCCTGCGAGTGCATCGAGGCCATTGCGAGTACTTTGCGGCGGGAATGGTGGCGCTCATGACCGCCCTCGATGTGCCGTCACGAATCGTCGGCGGTTTCTACGGCGGTAAATTGAATCCGCTCACCGGCTACTTCATCGTGCGGCGCGAAGACGCCCACGCCTGGGTCGAAGTCTTCGATGGCAACGGCTGGCGAACATTCGATCCCACGCCTGCCTCTCTTCGACCCGGGAACGCGCAGAGCGGACTCATTGTCGCGTATGCCTCTGCGCTCAGCGACTCCATCAATTATTTTTGGGACCGCTACATCCTGACGTTCGGCCTCGCCGATCAGATTGCCCTCGCCGCGGAACTGATTTCACAGGCCCGGCTGGCGATGGCGAACCTGAACCGCTCCACCCGCACGGCGGTAGTCAATCTATTGACTGTTCGCTATCTCGCCGCGCTGGCCGGATTCCTGGCTCTGGCGATGCTCACCTTGTGGATCGCGCGCCGGCGGCGGCCGGCGTTCGAGCTCCTTCGCGATCATCTCCGCGCTCGCGGCATCGAGGTCGGACCATCGATGACGATGGAAGAGGCGCTGGCAGAGCTCCGCCGAAAACAGCCCGAGGTTGCCGAGCTGCTCCAACCGCTGCCAGCGTTTGTCGCAGCTACGCGCTTCCGCGCGCGCCTGAGGCGCAATGGCTCAGCGTCCAGTTGCGCCAGCGCCAGCCCCTGTTCGGGCGTACCAACCCGACGAACATGCGACGCCCGATCAGTACGCGCCGGGTGATTTCATTCTCACGCACAACGGCGGATTCCAGGCGCGCCTGATTCGCTTCGGTCAGTCTCTTCGATTCTGGGGCGCAGATCGGAAGTACACGCGCTGGAGCCACACCGCGATCATTGTCTCCGCCGACGGCGAAATCATTGAGGCCCTCGGCAACGGCGTGGTGTTGAATCGCCTGGAGAAGTATCGGCCGACGGAGTACCACCTCGTAAAAATCGACGACATCGTCGCTGCTCCGGCAGATCGTGCACAGGTCGCTGCCTTTGCGCGTTGGTGTCTCGATCAGCCGTATGACTGGTTGACGATCGTCAGCATCATTCTGAGCTTGCTCACCGGGTGCAAGTTCAACTTCGGATTCGACGGACAGTGCATTTGCTCCGGCCTCAT
>QHVY01000257.1 GCA_003223695.1 Acidobacteriota bacterium | reverse complement strand
AATGATGTCGACCGCCGTCGGCAAGAGTTCATTCATGACCTGACAGATGATCGCCTCGATGTGCGCATCGGCTACGAGAACATCAAAGGCGAGCACTGGGAGTATCCGCTCGGTCACATGTTGCAGCACGTCGTCAATCATTCGACATATCACCGCGGGCAGGTAATCACGATGCTGAGGCAGCTCGGGGCCAATGCGGTCAGCACCGATTTCCTCCTCTACTTCGATGAGGCATGAGCGTTGCGATCCGCTTGCGCGGAGGCAACCATGACCAATCAACATGATCGCGGCGGTCGCGGCGGCGAGAGTCATCAGCCGCCTGATCCCAAACGACGACAGACAACGGGCGGAAACATGGGCGCGGGCCGCTCAGGCTCCGAGGACCTCGGATCCGAGAAGCCATCCGAGCGCGACAATATGGGCAGCCGCAAGCCGAAGCGACGTGACGCCGACTCTTAGGCAGCGCAGTCGAGCAGGCTAGAGCCGGCTCTACATTAGGAAGAGGCAGGCCTCGATTTCGTTCTAATAGGCACACAAGAAACAGGTCACGCGAAAAGGCAAACCTTTGGAAACAAAGGGGCGCAAAGCTACCGGTCTGATGTGTAAGCAGACAGCGGAGCCGCCGAACGTGATCCCGCACGGCGGGACGTTCCGAGTGACCGAACGAAAGGAGCGCCACCGTGCGAAATCGAATCATCAGTCTGCTTTTTGGAGCTCTGCTGCTCACCTCGCCTGTCTTCGCAACCATGAGCCGGGCGTCGAATGTTCAGCTTGCCGCCAACTCATTTCCCGCGCCGGTCCCGCAGTATCTGGCCAGCATCATCACCGCCGCGGCGACGAAATACCGCGTCGATCCAAACCTGATCGCCGCGATGGCATTTCGCGAATCAAGCTTCAACGCGAACGCCGTCTCCAGCCGAGGTGCACAAGGAATCATGCAGCTCATGCCGAGGACGGCGCGCGCGCTCGGTGTGATGGACTCGCTCGACCCGCAGCAGAACGTCTTCGGCGGCACGAAGTATCTGAAGTCGCTGCTCGATCGATTCCACGGCGACATCGATATGACCCTCGCCGCGTACAACTCCGGCCCGGAGCTCGTAGCGAAGCTCGGACCTGCTGCAACGCAGGAATCAGTGGCCTACGTTGCAGCGATCAAGAGCTACTACGAGACCGCACTCCGATCTCTATCGCTGTCATGATGCAGCGCGCCCGGAGCTCCACGTCGAGTTCCGGGCGATTTCTTCGGCCGGCGCTGACTGCGTCCATGTGCCGCGATCTCCGCGCGTAAAATGCAGCCGCCGCTGCACGGTCAGTGTGCCGTCGCGCTGTCCGTCCGAAGTGGAAAACGTGCCCGTGTAGCGCGTGGTGATCGTCACAAGGCCGTTGCTTCCGTTGACTGAAATGTCATCGATGTGCGCTGTTGTCGATTTCAGCGCGACGACAGAATCCATTCCGCTCGGAAGACCGGCGGTATTGTTCGAGAGCCAGGCAACCTTCTCCAAACCGATCGAGCGAAGCCCGGCGATCCGCAGTGCATCTCCGCTCTGCACTCGCTGAACCGTTGCACAACCCGCCGCCAACACGAGACCAAGAATCGTGACCACTCGTTTCATGTGAATCCTCCTTGCATCGGTTGACGGATTCGCGCGCGCATGGTTTGTTAGAAGCTGCCAACGTTTAGAAAACACAAAGAGTGAGTGTCTGTATGAATGATCCACGCTATCCAATCGGAAAGTTCGAACGACGAGAACAACTGACCGCAGCCGAGAGGCGCTCGATGATCGAGGACATCGCCGCCGCGCCGATGCGCATGCGGGAGGCGGTCACCGGCCTAACACCGGCGCAGCTCGACACGCATTATCGCGATGGCGGATGGACGCTGCGGCAGGTGGTGCACCACGTGCCCGATAGTCACCTGAACGCGTACATCCGTTTCAAGCTCGCGTTGACGGAAGAGTCACCGACGATCAAACCGTATGACGAAGCGCGTTGGGCGGAGCTGCCCGATACACACGAGACGCCGGTGAAGACATCGCTGGCGATGCTCGAAGCGCTGCACGATCGCTGGGTGCGCCTGTTGAAGTCGATGAAACCTGAGGAGTATCAGCGGCGGCTGAATCATCCGGAGAACGGGCCGATGACGCTCGACGCTGTGTTAGGTCTGTACGCGTGGCACGGCCGCCATCATGTCGCGCACATCACCTCCACGCGCGAGCGTCTCGGCTGGTGATGTGTAGGGGCGGCCTTTAGGCCGCCCACCTCGGCGGGCTGAAGCCCGCCGCTACACCGTCTCATTCATCCGCCAACGGCCAACAGCCAACGATCACTTACCGCGATTGTAGCGGCCCATCATCTGCGCCTTTGCCAGCGTGTGATCCTTCATCGCATTCTCGAGATCCGATTTCGATGACGACGCTGGAAGATTGAGCGTCGTGTCGAGCGCGTAGAGTTTGAAGAAATAGCGATGCTCTCCGTTCGGCGGGCATGGTCCGCCGTAGCCGCTCTTTCCGAATCCGTTTCGCGCGGAGACGCCCTTCGGCGCCTGACCTTCGGCCACGCTCGTCGTGTTCGGCGGAATGTTCCAGGCGATCCAGTGATCGAACGTGCCGCCGGGCGCATCGGGATCATCGACGATCAGCGCGAGACTCTTCGCGCCGTTCGGAATTCCGTCGAACGCGAGCGGCGGACTCGTGTCCGCGCCGTCGCACGTGAACTTCGACGGAATGGATGTGCCATCTTTGAAGACCGCACTGGAGATGTTCATCGACCCTGCTCCTTTCTCAGGACTCGCGCACGCGAGCGCGAGAAGAATCGCTGCGATGTACCTCATATCTGCAAGCTACAATCGTTCCATGCCCACGTTCTTCGAGGCCTTAGCGGACTTGATGGCCGCGGAGACGCCGCTGGTCACCGTGACGGTCGTCGATACGGCCGGAAGCGTTCCGCAGGACCGCGGCGCGAAGATGATCGTCACGCGCGAGGGCTTGAAGTTCGGCACGGTCGGCGGCGGCAAAGTGGAAACGAAAGCGATCGCCGAAGCGCAGAAAATGCTGAATGGCGAGGTCACGGAGAGCACTCGATTCGCGCAGTGGAACCTGGCGAAAGACGTCGGCATGACATGCGGCGGCATCGTCAAGCTTTTCTTCGAGTCGCACAACATCCGCCGGTGGCACATCGCGATCTTCGGCGCCGGACACGTCGCCAACGCCCTCATTAACATGCTCGTGCATTTCGATTGCGCGATCACCTGCATCGATCCGCGTGAGGAGTGGCTGTCGAAGCTGCCGCAGTCTCCGAAGCTGACTGCGATTCAAACCAGTGACATGCCGTCAATCGTGAAGACGCTGCCGGACGATGCGTTCGTGATTCTGATGAGCATGGGACACACGACCGATAAGCCGGTGCTCATCGAAATCCTCCGCTCTCGCAAATTCCCCTACCTCGGCGTCATCGGCAGCGACGCGAAAGCGAACATTCTCCGCCGCGACATCGCCGAAGCCGGTCTGCCGGAAGAGGCGCAGCGAGCGTTTCATTGTCCGATCGGAGTCGATATCGGGACGAATCACCCGTACGAGATCGCGGTCAGCGTGATCGCGCAGTTGATTCAGACCCGCGATGCGCTGCGCGGCGCGTAAGTGACAGCCGTCAGCAGGACGACGACATTGCAGAAGAGCAGCCAGCCGCCGAAGAGGCCCGCCGCGTCGGCACGAATGTTCGGAAAGACTCGTGAGAACCAGATCGAGCTGATCGTGTCCAGCAACATCCCGGGCGCGACGAGCGCAATCGCTGCCAGCGCACGTTGCTCGGCGTTCTGCAGCACCGCGACGGCGACAGCGACCATCAGCGGCAGCGAAATCAGCAACAACAGGACCGCCGCGGCGGTGCCGGTTGAACGAAACACATATTGACCGGCAAGTCGCAAGGCGATGGTCGCGCCTGCCCAAATGACGAAACCGACGATGACAAACCGTTTCATGGTCTGCCTCCAATTTTTCTCATGAAGAGCCGCAGCGCCCGCGTCGTGCGCTTGCGATCTCCGGTCGCCAGAAAGTCCATCAGGAGTCCGTCGAAAACGGCGATCATCGCGGTGGCGACCGGCTCTTTGTAGCGGCGTCGAATCATGATCGTCCTCCAGCTCTCGATCGCCTCGCGCGCGTATCCGCCGTACATTCGCGGGTTGCGCGGCGCGAGGCCGTGGACCTCGAAAATGAGGCGCAGATACGGTTGATTCCTGGGCCCGAGCGCCCAGTGCCAGAAGTCGAGGACGCTCGCGTTCATCGTCAGAAAATCGTCCTGGATGCGGCGCAGGATGACGGTCAGCGCGCTCTCGATGAGCTTTTCGCGCGATCCGAAGTGATAGATGAGCAGCCGCGCTTTGGTGCCGATTGCGCGCGCCAGCGGTCGCAGTGAAAGATCGCTGACGCCGTTCTCGAGAATGTACTTCGCGGTGGCCTCGAGCAGCTCCTCACGCCGTGTCATGTAACGAGTGTTACATGTAACGACTGTTACAGTCAAACTAGCGCTTGCGCGGTTTCTTCTTCGCGGCACTCTTTTGCACACTGGCCCTCAGCCGGTCGAGATTCATCGCCTCGGTGACCATCGAGCGGATCGTCTCGGAGACGTTCTCCTTCGACTTCAGCCACGCGACCTGATCCGGCGTGAGCCAAACATTGACCTTCTCGGTTTTCCGTGTGGCCATCGACTCCCTCCGCAATTTCTGGCGAAGTTTATGCTACCTGTTCCGCACGGCGGCGCATGCTCGGCAAAGTCCTGGTCGTAGAAGACGATGATTCCATCCGCCGCCTCCTGGTCGAGGTGCTTCAGGGGCGGCCGCAGATCGCGGTGGAGAGCGCGCGCGACGGCGTCGAGGCGCTGCATCAGATTTCTACTACGCCGTACGACGTCATTGTCCTCGACGTGATGATGCCGATGATGAGCGGCGTCGACTTTCTCGACTCTCTGCAGGCCCTCACCCACGATCCGTCCGTCAAAACGCTGCAGAAAACGCCGGCGGTCATCGTCATCACGTCGGCCTCTGACTCGATCCTGCCTAACGACGCGATCGAACGTCGATTTCCGCAGGTCGTCCGCGCCATCCTTCGGAAGCCCTTCGATTTCGAGCGGCTCTGCTCGTTCGTCGAGAAAGAGTTGCCGTAGGGCACGGCTGCCCTACAATCCGCTGCGATGCGCATTCGCTTCATCTGCATCCACGGACATTTCTACCAGCCGCCGCGCGAGAACCCGTGGCTGGAGGCGGTGGAGACTCAGGATTCCGCGCACCCGTACCACGATTGGAACGAGCGGATCACGGCCGAGTGCTACGAGCCGAACGCGTCGTCGCGCATTCTCGACGCGCGCGACCGCATCGTGAAAATCATCAACAACTATGCCTCGATCAGCTTCAACTTCGGGCCGACACTGCTGAGCTGGCTCGAAGAGCGTGAGCCCGCCACCTACGCCGCAATTATCGACGCGGACCGAATGAGCCGCGATCGCTTCGGCGGGCACGGCTCGGCGATCGCACAGGTGTACAACCACGTGATCCTGCCGCTGGCGAACGAGCGTGACCAGGGCACGCAAGTGCGTTGGGGCGTCCGCGATTTTGAAAAGCGATTCGGACGCAAGCCCGAGGGAATGTGGCTGCCGGAGACGGCGGTGGACATCGCCTCGCTCGAGGCGCTGGCCGCGGAGGGAATCGGCTTCACGATTCTGGAGCCGAAACAGGCGAAAGCGAACAACGGTCCAATCGATCCGACGCGTCCGTATCGATGCAAGCTGCCGTCCGGCAAATCGATCGACATTTTTTTCTACGATGGACCGATCTCGCGGGCAGTCGCGTTCGAGCGCCTTCTGGCGCGCGGAGAAAATCTCGCCCACAGGCTGCTCGCGGCGTTTTCGGAATCGAAGACGCAGACCCAGCTCGTGAACATCGCCACGGATGGCGAGACGTACGGTCATCATCACCGCTACGGCGACATGGCGCTCGCCTACGCGGTCGACTACATCAACGAGCGGAAGCTCGCGCGCATCTCGAATTACGGGCAATTCCTGGCGGAAAATCCGCCGGCGCACGAGGTGGAAATCATCGAGGGGACGTCGTGGAGTTGCAACCACGGCGTCGGACGGTGGCAGCTCGACTGCGGATGCAACGTCGGCGCGCCGTCGGGCTGGACTCAGCAGTGGCGGGCGCCGCTCCGCGATTCTCTCGACTGGCTTCGCGGCCAGTGCGCGGCGATTTTCGAGGAGCACGGCAAACGTTTGCTGCTCGATCCGTGGGCCGCGCGCGACGATTACATCGATGTCGTGCTCGACCGATCGGACGAGAATGTGGAACAGTGGATCGCTGCCCACGTAGAGCCGGCTCTCAGCCGGCTCGAGCCGACTAAGAGTCGGCTCTACACCAGCCAAATTCTCGAGCTCCTGGAGATGCAGCGCAACGCGATGCTGATGTACACGAGCTGCGGCTGGTTCTTTAACGACGTCTCGGGAATCGAAGCCGTTCAAGTACTCATGTACGCCGGGCGCGTGCTGCAGCTCGCCGAGAAGATCTCCGGCCGCGCGCTGGAGCTCGATTTTCTGCAGCGCATCTCCGCCGCTCGAAGCAATGTCCCGCAATATGTCGACGCGCGTCAGATTTACGAGCGCGAGGTCAAGCCGACGCGGGTCGATCTGCGCCGCGTCGCGGCGCACTACGCGGTGGCATCGCTCTTCTCCAATTTTCCATCCGAGGAGCGGATCTACTGCTATCGCGTGCGGCAGGAAGATTTCGAAACGTATCGCGCCGGACGCGCGAAGATGGCCATCGGCTCCATCACCGTCACCTCGCTCATCACGCGCGAGGAATCGCAATACGAATTCACCGTCATCCACCTCGGCGAAACCGAGTTGACCGGCGGCGTGCGTCCGGCGAGCGGCGCGGCGACGTACGAGGCAATGAAGAGTGACCTGAGCGAGGACATGCGCGTCAACGGCATCGCGTCGGTGATCCGAGTACTCGACGAATATTTCGCCGAACCGCTGCTGTCGATCCGAGCGCTTTTCCGCGATGAACAGCGGCGCATCCTCAATCTTCTTTGCGACGCTACGCTCAATGAAGCGGAGAGCGCATTCCGCCAACTGCACGAACGCTACGACCCGCTCATGCGCTTTCACGCCACCCTCGGCGTTCCGCTGCCCGGCGTGCTGCGAACCGCGGCGGAGTTCGATGTCAACATGCAGCTGCGGCGTCTGCTGGATCAGGAGGAGCTGCCGCTGTCGGAGATTGAAATCCTCCTTCGCGAATCGCGCGATGAGGGCGTCCGTCTCGATGAGACGACGCTGATGGCGCTCAAACAGGCGGTCGAGCGAGCGGCGCGTGAGTTCGCAGCGAAGCCGGAGGATTTCGAACGGCTCGAGCGATGGGAAGCGATCGTCTCGCTGATGCGTGAATCGCAGGTCAACGTCGATCTGCGCAAGCCACAGAACGAATACTACAAAATGCGCAAGATCGTGCGGCCGGTAGTCGCCGCGAATGCCGGCAACGGCTCGCATGCGGCTAACCGTTGGCTGCAGCACTTCGACGCGCTCGGCGAGAAGCTGGCAATCAGTGCGGAGGCGCACGGATGAACATCCGCCGCGCGGCCGGCGTCCTCCTCCACCCCACCTCCCTCCCCGGCCGGTTCGGAATCGGAGATTTCGGTGACGAGGTGATGTCCTTTCTCGATTGGGCGGAGGAAGCCGGACTGCGAGTCTGGCAAATCCTGCCGCTCAATCCGCCGGGTTACGGCAATTCGCCGTACGGATGCCACTCGTCGTACGCCGGCAATCCGCTGCTCATCTCACCGCAGCATCTCGTCGAGGACGGGTTGCTGCCCACTGTCGGAGACGTCCCGCATTTTCCCGACGACCACGTCGATTTCGATCGTGTGACTGAATTCAAGAATCGGCTGCTGCGCACTTCGTTCGAGCACTTCAACGCGCACGGGCGCAGCAGCGATCGATACGCCCAGCGGCGATTCGAAGAAGACAACGCATGGCTCGAAGATTGGGCGATCTACGCTGCGCTCAAGGATCGCTACGCCGGCTTGAAGTGGACCGAGTGGCCGCATGCGATCGCGATTCGCGATCCGACAGCGATGGCTACGGCGAAGCGAGAGCTCGCGGAAGAAATTAGTTATCATAAATATGTACAATTCCTATTCTTCCGACAGTGGGCGGCGATCCGCGAGGCCGCCGATGCCCGCAAGATCGAGATCATGGGCGACGTCCCGATTTACGTCGCCGGCGACAGCGCCGATGTGTGGGCGAACCGCGAGCTTTTTCAACTCGACGACAACGGCGAGCCGACCGTCGTCGCCGGAGTCCCGCCTGACTACTTCAGCGAGACCGGCCAGCGCTGGGGCAATCCGCTGTATCGATGGGATGTCGTGCGCGAAAAAAAATATCGATGGTGGGTGTCGCGCTTCCGCGCTGCGATGCGCTTCGCGGATATCGTCCGCGTCGATCACTTCCGCGGTTTCGCCGCGTATTGGGAGATCCCGGCGAGCGAGCCGACGGCGATTCACGGCCGCTGGATGCCCGGCCCGGGCCGCGCGCTCTTCGACGCCATTCGCACCGCGCTCGGCGATTTGCCTCTCGTCGCCGAAGATCTCGGATTCATCACACCGGAGGTGCAGGAGTTGCGCAAAGCGATCGGCGTGCCGGGGATGAAGATTCTGCAGTTCGCATTCGCCAAAGCGAACAGTCCGCATCTGCCGCACTGCTACGATCCGATGACCGTTGTGTACACCGGCACGCACGACAACGACACCGCGCGCGGCTGGTTCGAGCACGCGTCCGACGAAGAGCGCCAAAACGCGCAGATGTACCTCGGCATCAATGGAGAAGGACCGGTGGAGTGGGCGTTCATTCGCGCCGCATTCACGTCGGTCGCCGAAATCGCCATCGTTCCCGTCCAGGACATTCTCGGACTC
>QHVY01000443.1:3311-5401 GCA_003223695.1 Acidobacteriota bacterium | reverse complement strand
CTTTCGCGCAGTTTCGCCCGCGAGAGCCGGGATGCTCGGGATTGCCTTCGTATTTGCGGACCTCCATCGTCTCACGATCAACGTAAGCGAGAAGGCCGCACGCCGATTCGCAGTTGAAGCACGTCGTCGGCACGAGCATGTAGTGACGCTCGACGCGGCGCGGCCACGCGCGCGAATCGAGCTCGGTCCAATCGTCCCATCGTTCGCGCGGTGGAAACGCGACGAGGTCCGTTCCGCTCGGACCGGGATACTTCTTCATGCGAGCGGCACCTGCTGCGCCGCGCCGACGTGCGCGTGCTCGTACGCGAGAAGTCCCATGAGAATGAAAATCGCGGCGACGGTGCCGAACTGCACGAATCCGATTCCCAGAAGCTGCAGCATCCAGCCGGCGGCGAACGCGAATCGATACTTGCCGCGCACCATCTCGCGCACTGCGAGACGCGCATGGGCGGTCGGGTGGGGCGTTACCACTTCGGCTGCAATGAGCATGAGGTGAGTCGCCGTCGCGATCGCCATCGGCATCGCGAGATCGAGCCGACCCACAATCAGGAGCGCTGCGGAGCCAGCAACAACGCAAGCGAGCAAGTGCTGCGGCAGCAGCAGCGGGCTTTGCCAGAGATCGCGCGCCTTCGCCTGGGCGAATAGAAATGCGGTGTACGTTCCCGTCGCGATTGCCAGCGGAATTCCGATGAACGCGAGTGCGGCCGGCGCCCAGAAAATGTGCACTGCGACCAGCGCGCTGAACGCGCCGAGAATCACGCCCCCGCGAACGAGCCAGCTCCGCCACTGCGGACGGGTGAGGATCATGTAGAAGCGCGCCGGGTGCTCGAGATCGCCGATTAGCAATGCGAACGTTAGCGCGAGGAACACCGCGGAGATCAGCGGCGTTTTCCATCTCCACAGTACGCCTGCAACGTCTGTTAGGCCGAGAAGAACGAGCGTGGATGCGACGAGGTAGGCGCCGGCAGCAATCGACTTTGTCCAAACGTACAGGCTGACCGGCAATCCCCACGGCGCGCTGTGCGGCACGTCGTAAGAGAGCATCGCCGCGGCGACATTGTTCGCTTGTGCGGGATGCCCCGACACAACTCCGGTTCCTTGCTCGCTCCAGAGAAAAATTCCCCCCTCCGGCCGTTGTGCAGCGAGAGGATCGAGCGTGGCCTGATGCGCGCCTTTGTAGAAGAGTTTCGGCAGCGTTTCTTTTTCCGGGCGTCGCACGGCTACCACATCGCGATTGACGTACTGTGACACGCGCGATTGCGGATCGTGAAGATCGCCGATCAGGATCGCTTCGGTCGGACAGACGACCACACACGCCGGCTCGAGGCCGACCTCGAGGCGATGGGTACAGAAATTACATTTCTCGGCCGAGTGATCTTCGGGATTGATGAAGATCGCGTCGTACGGGCACGCCGCGATGCACGCTTTGCATCCAATGCAGATCTCCTTGTCGAAATCGACGATGCCGTCGGGGCGCCGGTACATCGCCGAGGTCGATCGCACTGATTGCAGCGCGTGACCTGAAATGCGCGGCGCGCGGCGGGAAATTGTCCGATGTCGACGTACTTCACATACGTGCGGTTGACGCCGAGGGGAACGGCATTCTCCGACTTGCAGGCGGTGCTGCAGGCGTGACAGCCGATGCAGCGGGTTTGGTCAATGACTTTTCCCCATTGCACCGATTCGGACATAGGAGGCAAGGTATCACGATCACACGACGGCGCTGCGGTTCGTCGCTAGGGTCGGAGCGATTTCCTGCCTGGCCGGGTTGGGTGGGCGGTCTCAGCGTCGATCGTCTCGGTAATCTTCGAGCGCCGCGATGGCATACGTTCGCGATCGTCTGGCGCGAATTTGCGTGGCGATATTCCTCGAATCGGGGACGCGCGCGGCGATCCGCCGCGGGGCCGCGTAGTTGTTATGCGCTACGTTGCGCGACAGGATGCGCGGCACCGGGGTGGGTACGGTGTTTGATATGCTGCTGGCGACTACTAGTTAGGCCGACCTCCTCTTGCCATGAAACCAGGAGAGCTGCCAGGTTGGCATCCTCGCAACCGGTATTCGCGGCCCCAACTAGGTCGTCTCAGTACTTT
>QHVY01000443.1:0-3022 GCA_003223695.1 Acidobacteriota bacterium | reverse complement strand
GCATCCTGCGGCGGCCGGTCACTTTGGAAGGGCGTGGTGGTCGTAACTGATCACGCGCGTGATCTTCCATCCGTTGTCTGTCTGCTGCCAAAGGTGGACGAACTTCCCTTCGCCAACTGGTTCGGTATCGTCATGACCAGGGTGATAGAACCGGTGAACGCCCATTTCGACGGCGCCATATCCTCGCAGCGGATAGATCTGCAATGTCCCGGGAACGAGTTCTCGGCGAACCTTCCCGCAAATGTTCGTCTTGACACTTTCAACCAAGCTCTTTCGTGTTTTGCTAACCAGCCCGCCATTGTCGTGATAGAACTCGAGATTGGAAGGAAAGTACGAGCCAAATTTCTTTAGATCGCATCGGTTATAGGCATCGAAGACTTCAGCATCCAGCGAAGAGATGGTGCGGAACAGCTCCTCATTGGTTGGGTTACTGACGGCCTGCGCGTTTGCGCCCCCAACAACCAACCACAGAGGTGCGAAAATGAGTGTTCGTCGTAACTGAAGTAGCATTCGCATGAGAACTCCTTCTGGCTTTATACGTGATCAGTGGTCGCGGGTTCGTTCGTGCGAACTTTGAGTTCCNNNNCTTCACGCGGAATAAGCTCGACTTTCGTATGACAAACACACGCCCGAAGCGCTACCTAGAGGAGATGCCCGTGGTTGCTCGCGATCATCCCGTCTACCGGGCGATCTTTCTAGTCGTGCTTGCGCCGATCGGGGCAGCAGTCACTGTTGGAGCATTGCTACTTTTTGGCGTAGCTCCCCATGTAGTGTTCTTTGCTGGCCATGTCGTAATTTCGTGGCTCAAGGGGCTCGGATTCCACCCGCCGAATTCGATAGGTGTATTGACTACGATGTTTCTCTGGTGGGCAGTCATCGCAGCAGTTGGGTTAGCGTGGGAGCGGCGCCGACGCCGGACCGGCACCTAACTCTTCGCAGCAGCTCAGCGCGTATCGGTAGCAATCCAGTTTACCTCCCACGTCTTGCACCATCGTCCGAATAGGCCTGTTCAAAATGGCACGAAGTCGCCGTGATATCCGAGATGACAAACCGCACAAAGATGGCGCGGCCGTTGAGTGTCTCCTGATCGAAAAACTCGCCGCGCCGCTCTTTGAACTGGCCGATTGTGGGCTGACTGAGAGTCCCGTCGCTTGCGTTTGAGAAATTGAGGCTCCACTGATGTGATTGGGGGTTGTACAGACGCAGGTTGAGTCCTTCGAAGTGACCGGCTGGACCGTCAGCAACAAGCTCCACCAGATTGGCACGGCCGTTCAGTACCTTTCGGACGACGGTCGTGCCGTCCATTTCTACCCAAGTTGTGGAGCCCGTCAAGGGACGCAGGCTGCGTTTTACGTGAGTCTTCCAAGTCCCAATCTAAAAGTCGAAGTCACGCTGCCCATTTCGAGCGCTCTCCTGAGCCGCCGCCGGAAGTGGCTGCAGCACGATGATCAAGCTGCATGCTAGAAGATAGGCGCGAGTGCTTTTCAGTACGGTCACTTGGGCCTCCCCACAAGAAATGTACGCGCCGCGACGCAGGTCTGACCAGACGGAACCTGCAGGTAACTGCGGGAGTGCGAGAATGACATGGATGAACGTCGAGCGGATTCCCAGGGCGTTGACCGTCATTTTCAGTTTGGCGTTGATGTCGGCTACGGCTTACGGTGCCCATAAGTCAATCGAGAATATCGCTGGGACGGCCTGCAGAACTGGAGTCCATCAGCAACCGAAAGGGCCGTTTGCCGTTTTTGTTTTTTGCGACGACGCTTTGGGGACAAACATTGCCGTGTTCTATTCGGAGCTCGGCGTTCCACGCGTCGAGAAGTGGACCCTCACACGTCGCTTCTGGCAAAGCGAGAAGTGGGGGACGGACGTTCAGTCGATCGCATGGATGCCGAACCGCAATTTCCTTGTCGTCGCCACCTCTGAGATGTACGGAACAGGAGCGGTCTACCTTTTGGATCTCGAGAAACAGACGGCGATCACTCTGGCGGAACTCCAAGCCTGTGAGTCACAAATTCAGTCGATCAGTGAGCATGCGGTAAGTGTCGCCGTGAGCGATTGTGAGCACACGACACCTTCCAAGATGCTTGTGCTGCCATTTCCGTCCACAGTGCGAAAATGACGCGCATGAACATCGAACCATTCCGTATCAAAGTCGTCGAGCCGATTCGATTCACCACTCCCGAGGAGCGCGAGCTCGCGCTGGAACGTGCAGGCAACAACGTCTTTCTTCTCGCTGCCGAAGACGTGATGATCGATTTGCTCACCGACTCCGGCACCGGCGCAATGTCCGCCGCGCAGTGGGGTGCTCTGATGCAGGGCGACGAGTCGTATGCCGGCAGCCGCTCGTTTTTCCGGCTTCGCGAAGTCATACAGGAGCTGACCGGATACAAGCACATCATCCCGACGCATCAGGGGCGGGCGGCGGAGCGGATCTTGTTTCACTCCGCTTTGCACGCCGGCGATCTCGTGCCGAACAACATTCACTTCGACACCACGCGCGCGAACATCGAGGTCGAGGGCGCCGAAGCGCGCGATCTGGTGATTGCCGAGGGGTGGCTGCCGGCCCTGGTGCATCCGTTCAAAGGAAACATGGACCTCGCTGCCCTCGAGTCGGTTCTTCGCAACGAAGGCCATCGCGTGCGGATGGTCATGCTGACGGTGACGAACAACTCCGGCGGCGGGCAGCCGGTGTCGCTCGAAAACGTCCGCGCCGTCAGCAAGCTTTGCAAGCGATACGGCAAACCATTTTTCCTCGACGCGTGCCGCTTCGCCGAAAACTCGTGGTTCGTCAAGCAGCGCGAGGCGGGTCAGAAGGATCGAACGCCGAAGTCGATTGCGCAGGAGATGTTCTCGCTCGCCGACGGCTGCACGTTTTCGGCAAAGAAGGACGGTCTCGCGAACATCGGCGGATTTCTGGCGATGAATGACGATGCGCTCGCCGAGAAGTGCCGCAATCTGCTGATTCTTACCGAGGGGTTTCCGACGTACGGCGGGTTAGCGGGGTACGACATGGAGGCGA
>QHVY01000256.1:1351-10051 GCA_003223695.1 Acidobacteriota bacterium | reverse complement strand
CCATTCGAGGTCACCGTCAGCGTTCCGGTGTTCGCGCCCGGAGGCAGACTCGACGGATTCGCGGTGACCGTCACCGTCGTGCCGCCCGGCGGAATCGTTCCCGATGAGGGCGTGACTGTCAGATAAGACTTGTCGACCGATGCCGTGAACGGAACGGTGACGTCGAGCGCCTGCTTGCCGCTTGGCGAGGGGATGAAGACGTTCATGCTCACGGGCGTCGTGCTGCCAAGAGGTGCGGTTGCGTCGCCCTGTCGTCCGGTCACTGTCGGAATCGCTTGCACTACGATGGCCACCGTCGGCGAGTTCGGGCCTGGCGCACCGCTGCAGACATTCGCGCGCACTCGGTAGTAGTACGTCGTCGTTGTGCTGCCAGTGTGTTGAAATGTCGACGAGAGGGTGCTCGTCGTTTTCGAGACGAGATTCGCGCTGAAGTCAGCGGCGGTCGATTCATCAATCGTGTACGTCGCGCTCGGCTCGGTGACCGCTGTCCACGTCACGTTGTAGGCGATGCCGGATTGTGTGACCTGTGGGACACTCGCCTGGGGGGTGCACGTGGGCGTCGGTGCCGCGCTGTTGAACACATACGCCAATCCGATTTCGTCTTCGGTGACCGGATCGAGAACCTCGGTAATCGCAACAATCGTTGACGGATCAGCGCCGGCGAGATTGACCGTGCCATGCATTGTGAAAGAGTTACCGGGCCCGAGCGATGCGTTGCCGATGCAGCCGCCGAAGCCGAAGCCAATCGGAAACGTCGATGAGTCGAAGCACTCCTGGCCGCTGAGCCCGAGCGTCGTGCTGAAGCCTGTCACCGTGCCTCGACTTTGCGGATCGTCGATCAGAATCGCCACGACGTACTCGCCCGTGCACATGTTCGAGCCGGTATTCGTCGTGACAGCCGTACAAACGCCGTTGGTGCAGTTCATCGTCATTCCGAGACTGCACTGATTCTGATTCTGTGCAACTGCAGGAATCGCGGCGAGCAGAGTGAGAGCGAGAGTCAGGGAACGTGGTGTCAAGCAAGCCTCCTGAGGTGGTCCGCTATTCTAACAAACGCGTCCAACGGCAACTCCTCGGCCCGCGCATTTGGATCGATGCCGGCGCGCGTCAGCACTTCGAGAATCTCTTCGCGGCTGCCGAAATTAGTCAAGTTGTTGACTAATTTCTTCCGCCGCATGCGGAAAGCCGCGCTGATCAGATCGATGATTTCGTCTGACGCGTAAGGCTTCCGATCGGCATCGAGCACCACGACCGCGCTGCGCACCTTCGGCCGGGGATGAAACGATCCCGGTTCGAGCGTCATCAAAATTCGTGCGGACGCGAAGAGCTGGCGGTACAGCGTGAGAAACCCATATTGTTCATCGCCCGGCCTCGCGACCAGGCGATCTGCTACTTCCTTCTGCAGCATGAATACGGCACGGCGAAAATTCGGGTCGGCGATCACGCGTCGAACGATCGGGGTTCCGACGTTGTATGGCAGATTGCCAACCGCACGGAACGGGCGGGCGGGAAGGGGGGTGGCGAGGGCGTCGGCGTTGAGGACGATGTCGCCGAATCTGTGCCGCAGTGTCTCCGCGAGGTCCGGATCAATCTCGATCGCCATCACCTCGGCGCCCAGGGTCATGAGCTTCTCGGTGAGGACACCTTCGCCGGGACCGATCTCCACGATCATTTCCCCTGGCCGAGGCTCGATGGCGGCGACAATTTTTTCGGCCGCCGCACGGTTACGAAGGAAGTTTTGACCCCATTTTTTCTTGGGAATCACCACAGAGAACACAGAGAGCACGGAGACGGCTCTGTGTGCTCTGTGCTCTCTGTGGTGAATCGCTTAAACTGAAGAAAATGGACCAAACCATCATAAACAATCAGATTGCCAGCGCGCACGCGACGATCGATCGCCTCCGAGCCGAGATCGGGCGGGTGGTCGTAGGGCAGCAGGCGATTGTCGACCGGCTGGTCGTCGCGCTGCTAATCCGCGGACACGTCCTGGTCGAGGGGCTGCCCGGTCTGGCAAAGACGCTGCTCGTGAAAACGCTCGCTTCGGCGATCGACGGCACGTTCAAGCGCATCCAGTTCACGCCCGACTTGCTACCTGCCGATATCACGGGAACGATGATTTTCGATCCCGGCGGCCGCACATTCAACGCTCGCCTCGGTCCGATCTTCGCGAACCTGATTCTCGGCGATGAGATCAACCGCGCGCCGGCGAAAGTTCAAAGCGCGTTGCTCGAAGCGATGCAGGAGCGGCAGGTCACGATCGGCGACACGACCTATTCGCTGCCCGATCCATTCGTCGTCATCGCCACGCAGAATCCGATCGAGCACGAAGGCACGTACGCGCTGCCGGAGGCGCAGGTCGATCGCTTCGTCATGAAGCTCAAGGTCGACTATCCAAGCGCGGACGAAGAGCTTCGGATGTTGTCGCTATATCTCGATCCGACTGCGGAGCTGCCGACGGTCCGCCGCGTGCTGCCGCTCAACGAAGTGCGGGAGATCGCGCATCTCGCAGCTTCAGTTCATCTCGACGACAAAATCAGCCGCTACATTGTCCAGATCGTCACGGCGACGCGGCGTCCGTCGGAGTTCCGCCTAACATCGCTCGTGCCGCACATTTCATACGGCGCATCTCCGCGTGCGACGCTCGCGCTGGCGCACGTGGCGAAGGGTCACGCGTTCATCCAGGGGCGCGCATACGTGATTCCCGAGGATGTGAAGGCGGTGGCGCATGATGTGCTGCGGCACCGGCTCGTCCTCAGCTATGAAGCGGCCGCGGAATCGATGACCGCCGACCGAATCATCGACCAGGTGTTAGGAGCGGTACCTGTGCCGTAGTGCCGAGTGCTGAGTGCCGAGTGCCGAGTCCGCTTTTGCACTCGGCACTAGGCACTAGGCACTTTCATGTTCCGATCGAAATCACCGCAGTTCAAAGTGCCCGTCGCCAAGCGCGTACGCGATTTGGAGATCGTTTCCGCCCGTCTGATTCGAGCGGGTTTTGCGGGCGATTATCATTCCGCGTTTCATGGTCGGGGCATCGAGTTCTCGCAAGTGCGCGAGTACCAACCCGGCGATGACATCCGGACGATCGACTGGAACGTCACCGCCCGCACGGGTGCGCCGCACGTGAAGGAGTTCATCGAAGAGCGCGATCTCACGGTGATCGTGGCGCTCGATGTCTCGGGCTCGATGGGGTTCGGTTCGGTCGATTGGCGCAAGTGCGACATTGCCGCGGAGCTCGCGGCGGTCTTCGCGTTTTCGGCGGTGGAGAATTCCGATCGTGTCGGTCTCTTGCTGTTCTCCGACGGCGTGCGCCGCTTTCTACCGCCGAGGCGAGGACGGGCGCACGCAGAGGTCATCGTGCACACGGCGGTGGGCGCAGCAATGCGCGGCTGCAGCGGCATTGCCGATTTCGATCGCGCCACGCAGTTCCTCGAGCGGGTCACCTCGAAGCGCGCCGTGGTACTGATGATTTCCGATTACCTGAATCTGAACTTCGAAAAAGCGATGAAGAGGCTCAATCGCCGGCATGATCTCATCGCCATCTGCGTCACCGATCCGCGCGAAGAGCGCTTTCCGCCGGGCGCACTCGCGCGAATCGTCGACTCCGAAAACGGCCGCATGCGACTCATTGACCTTGGGGGTGCCGATGTGGCCCGCCGGGCTCTGCAGCGACAGCAGCAGATCACGCGCCGTTGGCGCACAGCGGGAGTGGATGCGCTCGCGGTCTCGACCGCGATGCCGTACGATCGAGAGCTGCTGCGATTCTTCCGGCAGCGGGTGCAGCGAGTGTCATGATCCCGATTCTCCTTGTTGTCACCGCCACCTTCCGCCCTCCCGCGCCCACTGTCGGCGATCTGATCACGATAAATTTTCAGCAACGGGTGACGCTCGACAAGTCGCCGCAGTACGAGATCGTCTCGCAGCGCGGGTCGCGCGCCGTCATTCGCACCTTCGAGCCGCGGCCGTTCACGATCAGCGGGCGAGTGGGCGATGTGCTGTTCCGCAACATGACTGTGCCGGTGCACTCCGTCCTCAAGCCGCGCGATGGTCTCGCACCGGCGCCACTGAAGCCGCCGATCGCTGAGCCGTATCCGCAGCTGCCGTTCGTGCTCATCGGAGTCGCGGCGCTGCTGGCGATCGGAGCGTGGATCGCCGTGATTCTTCTTGACCGCCACGAAGAAATTTCGGTCCCGGTCGCTCCGCCGGCAGAACGATTCCGTTCCGCCGTGGCTGCAGCGCGCAGTTGGGCTCAACTTGCCGATGCAGTTCGCGAATACATCGACGCGACGACGCTCACGACGACGGAGGTGCTTGCGCGTTTTCGTGGAGGGCCACCGTCCTCGGCGGCCGCCGTGGAGGACCGCGGCGCTCCACTAATCGCGGAGATCCTGCGCCAGGGGGATCTCGAGAAATTCTCGCCGTGGGGCCCACGGCCGGGTGATTTGCGCGCGCTGAAGAAGCGAGCGCTGGAGCTGATTCCGGAGGAGCGCGAGGAGGCGGCGGCGTGACCCGTCACCCGGCGCTCCGCGCCACCCTCTCCCGAGGGGAGAGGGCTCTGGCGGCGGCGGGCGGCCCTTCTCCCACCGGGACAAGGTGCCGCGAAGCTTGCTCACCGACAGCCTTCTCCCTTGGGAGAAGGTGCCGCGAAGCGGCGGATGAGGGGCCGCGATGACCACCTTCGCCTCCCCCCTCTGGCTCCTTGGCGCCCTGCTGATCATCGCCCGCATCGCGCTGCTCATTCGCGATCGTCGCCGTCATTTCGGCGCGTTCACCGTTTCGTCGATGTCGCTGGTATCGCCGAAGCTGCCGTTCCGCGCGAGATTCGCCGGACTGCCTTTCGTGCTCGAGTGCGCAGCCGCGCTATTAATGATCATCGCGCTTGCGCGTCCGCAGCGGATCGTGAGATTGGCGAGCAATGAGCGCTACGGTGTCGACATCGTCGTCGCCCTCGACGCATCCGGCAGCATGGCGGCGGAAGATTTTCGACCGCGCAATCGATTCGCGGTGGCGAAGGACCTGATCGGCGACTTCATCTCTCGCCGCCAGGACGATCGCATCGGCATCGTCACGTTTGGCGTGCGCGCGGCTACGCGCGTTCCGATCACGTACGACCGTGACATCGCGCAGGCAATCCTCGACAAAGCGCAGGTCGGTGAAAACGGCGATGGCACGGCGATCGGTCACGCAATCGCCACGGCCGTCAATCGCCTGCGCACATCGAAGACACGCAGCCGCATCATCATTCTGGTCACCGACGGCGTGAACAACGCCGGCTCGATCGAACCAATGACGGCGGCAAATCTTGCATCAAAATATGGTATCAAAATTTATACGATTGGAGTGGGGAGCCGAGGGGCGGTGCCGATTCCGGTGAAGAGGCAGGATCCGCTCACCGGTGAAGTGATCACCTCCTACCAGCTCATCCGCGCCGATCTCGATGAAGAGACGCTCTCGGCAATCGCGCAGACGACCGGCGGCGAGTACTTCCGCGCGACCGATGCGCGGGCGATGAGCAACATCCTCAACCGCATCGACAGCCTGGAGAAAACGCGTCTAACGGCGCCGAAGAGCGAGCGCATCGACGAACTTTACAGCGGTCCTCTCGTGGCCGCGTTAGGCGTGCTCGCCTTTGCACTGCTGTCGGGAGAAACGCTATGGCAGAAAATCTCGGCCTGACGTTTCGTTCGATGCCGTTGCTGGCGCTGGCGTTGATCGCGCCGATCGCGCTTATCTTTCTCGTCGCGCGTGAGCGACATCGCCTTCGCCTCGCGCGACGCTTCATTTCCGAATCGCTGCGCGGCGTCTCGAATCCTGCGCGAGCGCTGCGGCCTTATCTGGTTGCGCTGTGCTTGCTCGCGGGCGCGGTGGCGCTGGCCGGTCCACGCGTGGGGTTCAAGATCATGCCGGTCGAGGAGCATGAGAGTAACCGCGTGATCGCCATCGACGTCTCCGAAAGCATGGGTGCACGCGACGTCGGCGCTTCGCGTCTCGATGCCGCGAAGGCAATTGCCAAGCGCATCGTTGCCGCGGATCCCGGCCGTGTCGCTCTCCTGATTTTCGAGTCGCGCGCGGAAGTGGTCTGCCCGCTGACCAGCGACGACGATGCGGTCTCGGAGCTGATCGATTCGATTCAAACCGGCGAAGTCGCCGACCCCGGCACCGACCTCGGCACCGCAATGATCGGCGCCGTGCGCCTCGTCGATTCAGATCCCACGCAAAAAGGCGACATCGTGGTGATCAGCGACGGCGAGGATCAGGGCACCCGGCTCGACGAAGCATTGCGGCGCGTCCGCGACAAGGGCATCGCCGTTTCGACGATCGCTGTCGGCTCGACGGGCGGCAGCACCATCCCGCGCGCCGACGGCGCAGACCTGCGCGACGACAACGGCGAAATCGTGCAGACGTACGCGCATCCGGAAGTGCTCGAGCATGTTGCTCGGGCCACCGGCGGCCGCTTCTACGCGAATCCGTTCGGCGAGCACGATCTCGATGCGCTCGCCGCCGCGCCGAGCGCGAAAGGCGGCAAGAAGAACGTGAAGATTCCGATCGAGCGCTTTCAGTGGCCGCTCGCGCTGGCGATGGTGGCGCTGCTCTTCGGATCGTTTGTGAATCGAGGCGCGGAATGATGCGAACCGTCACCCCGACCCTGAGCGAAAGCGAAGGGGAGGGGCCTGGGGGCCAGGGCGGCGCAAGGAATGTGGTTTGTCGCTGCCCCTCTGCCGCCAGTTCCCTCGCTGACGCTCGGGATGACATGCGAGGCGCGGAATGACCCAGAGTGTCATCCCGAGCGTAGCGAGGGAACTGTGTGGGTTGGGCGGTGCGAGAAATGACATCTTGCGTACCACCCGTACCGCCCAGATCGCTCCCCTTCGCTCCGCTCAGGGTCGGGATGACAGGGGGGCGCGATGACCGCCGCAGTGCTTCTCCTGTGGAACCTCACTCAGTTGTGGCGAGATACGAACTCTCATGCGGCGAACGCGCGCGGCGTCAAAGCGTTCACGCAGAAAAAATATGAACAGTCGGTGAAAGCGTTCGGCGACGCGAACGCCCTCTCTCCGTCACCGCGGCGCGCCTTCAACCTCGGCACCGCACAAATCGCTGCGGGAAATCGCGAGCAAGGATCGGCGACGCTCGGCAAAGCGATGAGCGATGCCCCCCTGCGCGCCAACACGCTCTTCAATCGCGGAAGCAGCGCGCTCGCGTCGAATGCGTACGACTACGCAATTCGCGATTTCAGCGAAGTGCTGCGGCTCAGTCCCAGAGATGCCGCGGCGAAGCGCAATCTCGAGATCGCCCTTGTGCGCAAAATGATGCAGCAGCGGCAATCGTCCGGATCGCGCCAGCCGCAAAAGGGCTCGTCTCCGCAACCGCAGCCCCAGCAGGCTCAGCCCGCGCCTGATGAGAAGCAGCAGAATCGCGATGCGAACATCGAGGCCCTCCTCCGCTCTGTGCAGCAGCAGGAAGAAGAGGAGCTCATGAGAATGCACAGGGCGAGGGGAGAGAAGCTGCACGTGGGATGGTGAAATTAAGAATTTCGAATTTCAAATGAAAAATTCAAAATCACTGCGCGTTGCTGCGGCCGCGATTTTTTTCGTTTTCAATTTTTCATTTGAAATTCGAAATTTATGGTCTAACGAGCTGTCGGTCGACAAACGAACAATGCAACTCGACGATACGGTGACCATCACCGTGATGCTTGAAGATGCCTTCGCGTCCATCGATTCGGTGAAGGTTCCGCTGCGCAATCTGGTGATCGAAGGCGAGCCATCGGTCTCCTCCGAATTCGATTTCATCAACGGCCGTACGTCGCGGCGAAAAACCTTTCGCTACACCGCCCATGCCACTGCGCCGGGAGGGGCGCTCGTGGGGCCGCTGACTCTGCACGGGGCGGGTGGGCAGGTTGAGACGCTCGCGCCGATCGCCATACAAGTCCTGCCCGATGCTGCGGCGGGATCGAACGATCCGGTCAAGATTCTTCGCGAGCTGATGGCCACAAATCGCGATGCCATTTTCCTCGTCGCTTCAGCCGACAAAACGGCGGTGTTCGAAGGAGAGGAAGTCATCGTCACGTGGACCCTGTACAACGCGACCTCTGTCCAGCAGTACGCGATCGGCGAGATCCCAAAGCTCGAAGATTTCTGGACCGAAGAATTGGATATTCGCGGAGAGCAGCCGCAGCAAGTCATGTTTGGAGGAATGGTCGTGCAGAAACTGCCGATCCGGCGCGTGGCGCTCTTTCCGCTGCGCAGCGGATCGCTCACCGTGCCGCCGATGGGCGTGAATGCGTCGATCATGAAGCGCATCCGCACGGGCAGTCCATTCGATCTATTCGAAGGAATGGAAATCGATGTCCATCGCCGTTCGGCTTCCCTCAACATTCATGCTCGACCGATTCCGGCCGGCGCTCCCATCGCCGCGGTCGGCGAGGTGATGATGCGATGCGGGACGCCTGTGCAGCGAAACGGCGGGCCGGTCTCCCTGAACGTAGCCCTAAGCGGCCGGGCGAATCTTCGCGGTGCGGCCCCGCCGGCGTTCGAGCATCCGGCGAAGGGCAGCGTGCAAATCATCGATCAGCCGCTGAATGTCGATCGACGGCACGACGACGCGACCATGACGCGGCGTTGGGAGTACCTCATTTTTCCATCGGACTCCGGCTCGTTTAAAGTCCCCGCACTTTCCGCGACAGTGCTCACGCCGGCGGGA
>QHVY01000256.1:0-1277 GCA_003223695.1 Acidobacteriota bacterium | reverse complement strand
CTTCTCGTTGGCTCCTTGATCGGATTGGCGCTGCTGCGCATGCACCGCAGCAGCCGGATTCGACGCGAGGTCCGGCATCTGGTGCGCCCCACCGCTCTCGAGACCCGCACCGCCGTCGACGAATACCTCGGCACGCGTGGCATCGAGCCGGCCGCGCTGATGCGCGAGCCCTCCGAGCGCGGCGATGCCTATCGCTCGCTGCGCTCGCTGCTCGACGCGCTCGAGCGCGACCGCATCGCTGCCGGGCAGCGCGAAATCGCGCAGCGCGTGCGCGATCTCGTCACCGCGTAAAATTGCTCGATGTTGACGACGGAGCGTCTGCTGCTTCGCGCGTTCACTCTGGCCGATGCGCCCGATCTGCAGCGGCTGCTCAACACGCGCGAAGTGGCCCTGAATACGCTGCGCATCCCGTTTCCATATCCGGACGGGGAAGCGGAGCGCTGGATCTCCACTCATGAGACGCACAAGGACGATCACGCCTTCGCGATCACGCTGCGCCGCACGGAGGAGCTGATTGGCTGCGTCGGTCTTCACATGAAGCCGGATCACGATCATGCGGAGCTCGGCTACTGGATTGGCGTGCCATATTGGGGTCTCGGCTACGCGACCGAGGCGGCGGCGGTGGTAGTGCGCTTCGGGTTCGAGACGCTGGCGCTCAATCGCATTTTCGCGATGCACTTCTCGCGTAATCCCGCGTCGGGGCGCGTCCTGCAGAAAATCGGAATGCGGCACGAGGGAACGCTCCGCCAGCACCTGAAAAAGTGGGACGAGTACGTTGACCTGGAGTGCTACGCGATCCTTCGCAACGATTTTCAGTCGTTACGAGCATAGATTCGATCGGCAACCGCCGCGGCGATCGCGTACAACACTGCATTGCCCACGATGGCAATGCTGGTTGCGACCGGCGATTCCGCCGCTGCCGGAATCAGCAGGCGCGCCGGCCACAGCAGCGGCATGGCGATCGGCCTCACAAAACCGGCGAATAAGAGACCGTAACCGTAGTAGACGCCGGTGCTGATCCCCAGCGGAAACCTGAGAAACAGCCACTCGGTAGCAGCGATGAGCAGACCGGCGGCAAATCCGATGAATGCCGCGACGGTGATTCGTAGAGCTTTCGACGACATCATGATCTCCGAATGGCGTCAATTTCACGCCGCGTGCCGTCGCGCGGCTCGACAATTGCAGCGAGCGCGGCCATGACAGTCAGCGCTCTCATCTGGTTTCTTCTGATCGGTCTAATCGCGGGATGGCTCGCCGGAAAGGTGATGCGCGGCGGA
>QHVY01000432.1 GCA_003223695.1 Acidobacteriota bacterium | reverse complement strand
CCCGCTCATGGCCTACATCGGCCTCGGCGACAAGGATCGGGCGCTCGAGAGTTTGCACGCCGCCGTCGAGGAGCGCTCGTCATGGCTCTACGCGGCGAAGGTTGATCCGCGCTTCGATCGCGTGCGCGAGTGGATGGGGTCAGGCCTGGAGAAGCTCCTCGACGAAAACATTCTGCAGTCCTGACCCGTCGACGATTCTAACCGCCACAGGTAAAGTCGAAGGAATCCTTTTCGAGCTTTACCGCCCCAACCTTTGCTAATCGGATGGTGATCGCCAGAGTGATCCCCATCTTTGCCGGATCAGCATCCAAAGACGCGACCTACTGCACCGTTAGGTAATAAGTGATGTCCAGCGCGAAATTGAACGCCGGGAACTCTCCATGGAAATGCAAGGTATGCGGGCCAGAAGACAACGGTGCGAGCATCAGATGGACTCCGTCTGCCACCGCTGGACTTGACGTGCCGTCGGCGATCGGTGCGCCTGTCGCCGCGAGCACGTTGTCGCGCGAGGCGAGCGTCCAGATGAAGAGAGGAGAATCGGAACGGTATCTCTGGTTGACGCTCAACTGCTTGAGACTCTGACCGTCGAGCTCCGCCGAAATTTTCCTCGATGATCGTATTGGCACAAGTGCGGAAGTCTTGCTCGGTCGTTCCGTTGCCTTCCGCCGCCGAACACTCCGTATTGACAATGGGAAAGAAGAGCGCCTTGCCGGGAGGGACGGTACAAGTTCGGACTGCGGTGCCATTGCAGCTTGTGTCACCTGTTCTGCAGAACTTTCCTCCCAGAAACCACACCTTGCCTTTCTGACCGGTACTGCAGTCTGCGGTATCGAACAGCGGATGCTCGCTGGCCGGCAGCGAGAACGCCCATTGCCACCATACTGCAGCCCACTCGCCATAAGTTTTGCCATACTGTGGCGACTCGGGGGGCAAGACGCCGGGGTTGATATCGTCGGCAATAATCGACGTCACCGATACGAGAGAACAGATAACCGAGACCATAAGAATGAGAAGCCGACTTCGGTTCATAGGACCTCCTTGATTCTTCAGTGAGACGGTTTCGGCGGCATCAATGACAACCGGAAGGTGACGCCAGTGTCGGAGTTTCCGAAACTCCTTTCTTAAAGAGTTGTCGGCCGTGGCCACCTCCGAGTGACCGGTCCGGATACGTAACTTGGGCGTTTCGACAACACTTATGTCCGGGTTGCCGAATTGTCAATGAACTCAGACTACTGTCGAGCTAGCTGACAGGTCACAATGTACCCACTGTCGGTGGGCATGCCTCGGAGTTCGTTCCCGTTGCTCATGACCACGAAATCGATGTGCAGTTGAGGCGCAGGATTTCCAGCAACAGTTTGATCGTAGGTGACCTGACCGCGCCCGTCGGCGCCAAGAGTGTAAGAACCGATGAAAGTCCATGGCAGAGAAACACCATTGGGATTGATCGTTCCCGCTCCTGAGCACGTGCTGCGGCCATCGCAGTAGAGCTGGCCGATGCCGGCGAATGGATTTCCGTAGACCGTCCCAGTACAGGTGAATCCGTAATCGCCTTTGATGGATGCCGCTTTGAATTTCTCGTCGGCGTAGCCCGACCGGGCGCTGAAGACAAGAAGGAAAAGTCCAGCGATGGCGCGACTTGTGTTGGTGTGGAGTGGACTCATTCTGCTTCTCCTTTCGATTCCACAAAGTAGGATCGAATGGAGAGTGAGTCCTTTCGAAACCCTGACCGTTTCCTAATGGTTTGGTGATCGCGAGGACCGCTTTAGAGCGGCTTCCAGTCGGCGAGAAGTTTCGGAAATCGCGGATCCGCGCGCAGCGGAGCCCACTTCGGATGGCGGCGCAGCTCTTCCGCGCTTACAGAAGGCGACATGTGCGATTGCTGCTCGAGCGTATTGATCGCCTGACGCGGGTCACCAGAAACCGAGTAAATCTCCGCGACCGTCTCGTTTGTGTACATGCGCTTGAACGGAATCCCGCGGGTCAATTCCGACAACGAATGCGCTTCCCGCAGCGCGTCGTCCTTTCGACCGAGGTACGCGAGACATTCCGCCCGCTTGATACGGGCAAAATACATTTGAGGCTTTCCCGCCAGAAGGCGATCCCAATTCGCCAATGCCATCTGAAGCGTCGCGCTGCCTTGCTTCTTATCGCCACAGAGCACTCGAGTTTCTCCAGCGATTTGAAGCAGCTCGTCCTTTTGGAGTGGCGACAGCTCCCGCGCGGACGACGTAGAAAAGGCGCCAAGCGCCGATTTGCAATCGCCCTGGATGAGTGCCAGATAGACTTTTGCCTCGATCACCTGCGGATCTTCGGCGTTTGGAGCGCGCGAAAGCTCGCGACGTGCCGCTTCGACGTCTCCAGAATCGGCAAAAATATTGTGTGCCTGGAACGCGTAGACGCCACTCGTCTGAGGGGCAAGCGCAATCTCGCGCTCCACATCCGCCCGCGCCGCACCGTATTTATGAAATGCGGACAACAAATTCGAGCGGACCGGCAAGACCTCGTCATTGTCGGGATCGAGAGCGAGGATTTGAGTCAGCTCATCCAACACTTGTCGAAATTTCGCCTGTCGAAAGTGTACGAGGGCGATGAGAAACAGGACATCTGGATCGTTCGGTGAGCGCCGCAGGGCAGTATCAAAGTCAGACAGCGCCGCGTCGTAATTTTTCCGACAATAGAGTTCGTACCAGCCCTCCGCGGCGATCGTCTGTGGATCATCTGGCGAGATTCGGCGCGCCTCATCGAGGTCGCGCTTCGCTTGTGCTAGTCGCTCGGGAGAGTAATTTGTCAAGTAGAAGAACGCATCGACCCGCACCAACTTCGCCCATGCAAGACTGAAATTCGGATCGAGCTGCACCGCCCGCCTCAAATATTGCTCCACGTGCTCCACCTCAGGATCGCGGGCTTGCAAACCCATGAGCGAGTGCAGGCGTGACACACCTCGCAGATAGGCCTGGTAAGCGGCCGGATTATTTGTCGATATGCGCGTGATTGGTCCGAGCAGCTTGATGCCGAGTTGCTGCGTCACATTGCGGGCGATCTGAGACTGCACAGTGAAGATGTC
>QHVY01000431.1 GCA_003223695.1 Acidobacteriota bacterium | reverse complement strand
CCCCCGCCGCTTCCTCCCGCGCGAGGTCGAGCGCTTTGTGATACGGCAGGATGCAATGCGCGGAGTCGCTGATTTTCAGATTGCTGTTGATTTGCACACCGAGGCCGCGCAGGCTCTCGATCTCTTCGAGCAGCGCTTCGGGATCGATCACCATACCGTTGCCGAGCAGGCAGAGCTTTCCCGGATGGAGGATCCCCGATGGGATCAGCTTGAGCGAGTAGTGCTTATCGCCGAAACGAACCGTGTGCCCGGCGTTGTGACCTCCCTGATAGCGTGCCACGACGTCGAACGACTCGCACAGTAAGTCGACGATTTTTCCCTTTCCCTCGTCACCCCACTGCGCACCAATGACCGCGAGATTCTGCCTCTGCCCAGCCATAGAGGACGGCGGAGCCTAGCATGAATCTGGATTGCGGCTGCCAATCGGTATAATCCGCTGATCACAGAAAGCAGGAGGCCAATATGCGCGTGTTTCGAATCGCGGCAGTTGTGGCTTTTTTTTGCGCCGACGGGCTTTTCGCCCAAAACACACGATCGTTCGTTTCGGCAGTCTCTGGAAGTGACACGAACAACTGTACCCGGCCAACGCCGTGTCGAACGTTCAATGTCGCGCTCAGCATGACCAACGCCGGAGGCGAAGTCATCGCACTCGAATCGGGTGGGTATGGGCCATTCTCGGTGACGAAAGCGGTATCGATCGAATCACCTGCCGGTATTTACGCGGGCCTCGGCGCTACAACCGGCGATGCCATCTCTGTGAACGCCGGTGCCAGCGACCACGTCACATTGCGGGGTCTGACGATCGTTGTCTCGAGTACGGGGAACGGCATCAATTTCTTTGGAGGGGGACAACTGGTGGTTCAGCGGTGCTCAGTCCGTGGGGGCTCGAGTGGGGTGATCTTGAATGGCGCGATGAACCTGACGGTTTTGGATTCTTCGATCTCAGACACGATCGGCTTGGGTTTCGACGCGGCGATCACCGCGTCAGCTGCAAGCGGGGCCGCCCGTGTCACAGTCGAGGGCTGCTCTTTTTCCGGGAATCAAAACGGTATCGTTGCGGCCAGCCGATCACTCATCATGTTGAGCAACTCCTCGTTCGAGTCAACCCTGCATACAGCCGCGTATGCATCCTCAGGCGACAACAGTAACTCGATCATGGTCATCGAAAACTGCCGCTTCTCGCATAGTGTTTTCGACGCCATCGAAACAAACAGCAATGTCAGCCAGGGGTTCGGAACGGTTTACATTTCGAATTCCACAATTACAGGATCAGGCAATGTCGGTCTGCAGCAGAGCAACGGCGGTGTGATTTATTCGCGCGGCAATAACACAATCCAGGGAAACACTATTGACACGTTCGGTACCATCAACCCATTTGCGGGGAAGTAACTCAACTTGGTGCGTTGGGCGGCTCGGCCGCCCACGGTAGTGCATGTCCGGCGTGCTGAACGCCGTCTACGTCATTGCCGGCCGTCCCGGCGGTCTGCGCAAATGTCTACAATACGAGATCATGAGCACAGTTTCGGCGCCGCAGACCATCCCGGTTGACGAGTTCATCGACCGCCTCCGCGGGCTGTCCGAAGGAGTGATTACCAAGCAGGCGATCTACGACTTTCTTGTGTCGTATGAGGTTCGCCCCCAGGATCTCGAGCGATACAAGCTGTGGCTGCCTGATCGGCATACACGCAACAAAATCTTTCGTAATGAGATGCTCGAATGCATGCTCATCTGTTGGCCGATCGGCGCGATTACACCGCTGCACACGCACAACGGGCAGCTCGGCTGGATGACGATGCTCGAGGGCAAGCTGCTCGTCGAGAACTTTCGCAAGATCGACTGCAATCGCCCCGAGAACCAGCAGGTTGTCGGTATGGACTGTCTTGCAGGTGCCACGCGCATCGAGATGCAGCAACTCGGCACGGAGCTCTGCGTTCCCGGCGGTCCGTTGAACACGGTCGACAAGAAGCAGACGATTCACCGCATCAAGAACCTGCCCGAGTGGAACGAACGCGCGGTCAGCCTGCACGTGTACTCGCGCCCGATTGATTCGTGCGTCGTGTTCGATCTCGATGCGCAGCGCTGTTTCCGGCGCAGTGCCGAGTGCTCAGTGCCGAGTGCCGAGAAGTAAATCACTCGGCACTCGGCACTCGGCACTTCCAGCATGTCTCTCCTAAACACGCTGCAAACAGAACTCGAGGAAATGGCGAAAGCGGGCACGCTGAAGCGCGAGCTGCCGCTGAAATCGCCTCAGGGCGCGGTGGTGGAAGTCGAGGGAAAAGGGAAGGTGATCATGCTCACCTCCAACAACTACCTCGGACTCGCCGATCACCCGGCGATCATTGAAGCCGCGGAGAAAGCGGAGCGCGACTACGGATACGGGCTCGCCTCGGTGCGCTTCATCTGCGGCACGCAAACGATTCACCGTCAGCTCGAGCAACGCATCGCCGAATTTTTCAGCACCGAGGATGCGATCCTGTACGGCTCGTGCTGGAACGCGAACGAAGGTCTGTTTCAGACGATCGTCCTCGAGCAGGACGCGATCATCTCGGACGAGCTCAATCACGCGTCGATCATCGACGGCGTGCGTCTGGCGAAAGCGCGGAAGGAGCGATTCAAGAATCGCGACATGGGCGATTTGCGGCGTGCGCTCGAAGCCACGAAAGACGCGCGCAACAAAGTGGTGGTGACCGATGGTGTGTTCTCGATGGAAGGCTCGCTCGCGCCGCTGCCGGAGGAAGTCAACCTCGCGAAGCAGTACGGTGCGATGTTCGTTGTCGATGACTCGCATGGCACCGGCGTCGTCGGCAAAAGTGGGCGGGGGACGGCGGAGGAGCTCGGCGTCTTCGGAAAAATCGACGCTTACACGTCCACGCTCGGCAAAGCCCTCGGCGGCTCACACGGAGGCTTTACCACCGGTCCGAGAATCCTCATCGAGTACCTGCGTCAAAAGTCCAGGCCGTATCTCTTCTCGAACACATTGCCACCGGCGGTGGTGATGGGATCGTTGGCGGCACTCGATCTGCTGCAGAAGGACACTTCGCTCGTCACGAGGCTTCGCGAAAACACAACATATTTTCGTAATCAATTAACATCAAAGAATGTTCGCGTGCGCGAGGGCATCC
>QHVY01000430.1 GCA_003223695.1 Acidobacteriota bacterium | reverse complement strand
CTGATCGTCTCGTTTGTCGCGCTCGGCGTGGCGTTTCTGGTCTGCTGGAACTTCGCCGATCGTATCTTCGGCTGGCTCGACCAGCCGCTGGCAAAGTTCCTTCCTCCCGGTGAAAAGCTCGTGTTCACGCGGCTGACCGAGCCCTTCATGCTGTACATGAAGGTAGCGTTTTTCGCCGGCATCTTCGTCGCCTCGCCGGTGATTCTGTGGCAATTGTGGCTGTTCATTTCGCCTGGGCTCTACAAGCGTGAGCGCCGGTATGCAGCGCCATTCATCATCATCGCCTCGCTGTTTTTCATCATCGGCGGATACTTCGGCTGGCGCGTGCTGCTTCCCGGAACGTGCGCTTTCTTTCTGGAAACCGGAAAGCAGTTCAAGCAGATGATCAAAGTGGACGAGTTTTTCTCGTTCGCCAGTACGATCATTCTCGCGACAGGGCTGGTGTTCGAGACTCCGATTCTGATTTTCTTTCTCGCGCGCCTCGGCATCGTCACTCCGGCGTTTCTCATGCAGAAATCGAAGTGGCGCGTTGCCGATGATCGGCCTCTACTTCCTCGGTGTCGCGGTTGCGTACGTGTTCGCGAAGAAGGTCGCCTAGCGTTTTTGCGCCGCCGGCGCTCCATCGTTGCGAATCGGCGGAAGAGTTCTCAAATAGAGATAGATCGCGCGCAAATCGTCGTCCGACATTCGGCGAATCTGTCGCCAGGGCATGAACGCATGTAGCTGAACGCCCGTGAGTTTTGTTCCCGTCCGCAACGTCTGCAGGAAATCCGCCTCACTCCACCGTCCGATGCCGGTGTCTGGATCGGGTGTGAGATTTGGCGGCTTCGCAGGAAAGTCTTTCGGCGGATGCGCCATCCCGGCGAAAAGGCGGCTCCTGTCAGGTTCGGAGCGGAGGCCGGTGCGCGGCGTGTGACATTCGCCGCAGAGACCAACATTCTGGGCGAGATAGCCGCCGTATTGCGCAGTCACGCCACGAAGCGGCGCGGCGATCGAGGCAGCGGGTTTCGGGCCGAGAAAGAGCTTGCCGAGCTTGAAGACAAAGTTCGGGCTCTGCCTGACCTCGTGACGAACCGGCGGAAGACTCTTGAGATAGCGCGCCACGGCGAGCGCATCATCATCGGACATCCCATGGAGCCACTCGTACGGCATGACGGGCGCGAGCAGCCTCCCATCTTTGCGCTCCCCGTTCCGCAACGCTCGCACGATTTCCGCGTCGCTCCAGCTTCCGAGACCTGTTTCGACGTCTGACGTCAGATTCGCGGCGCGAGCGGTTCCGATTCGCCAATCGGAGAACTCCATGCCGCCGCTCAGCGGTCCGTCAACGTCGCGCTGCGGATCGGCGGCGTGACACTGACCGCACACTGCAGCGTTGCGCACGATGGATTCACCGCGCGCGGATGTGGCTTTGCTGGTTGTCGCTGGCGAGAACGCAGGCACTGGAACGTTGCCATGGCGGCAGCCGAGCGCGATGAAGGAAGTGGCGATCAGAATTCGGCGAAACGTCATGCCCAATCGGGGTGCATGACGAGCGCCAGCAACGCGGTAGGATTATGCGCAAGGAGATGGGTCCATGCCTCTCGCGCACGTCAACTATCTCGCTGTTCTTGTCGCCGCGGTTGTCATTTTCGTCCTCGGCGGCTTGTGGTATTCGAAGATGCTGTTCGCGAAGCGTTGGATCGTTTTGATGGGCAAGAGCGAAGAGGAGCTCAAGGCCTCGAGCGCTTCAGGCAACATGCCGCTCATGTTCATCGGCGCATTCATCTCTGGATTGCTGATCGCGGGGACACTGGCGATCATCGTCAATCATTTTCCGCCCTACACCGCGGCTCGTGGGGCGGAAATAGGAGTAGTGTGCTGGCTTGGCTTTGCCGCCACGACGAGCTTCGCCACCGCTCTCTTTTCAATGCAGCCGAAGCAGCTATGGCTGATCAATTCCGGCTACAACCTGGTGTCGTTTGTCCTCGCCGGAATCATTCTCTCTTTGTGGCGGTGAGGTAACGTAGAGCCGACTCTTAGTCGGCTCGCGCCGGCTGAGAGCCGGCGCTACGTTGCATTAGCGCTCGATTTCGAAGTCGGCCGGTGTGACAGGCATCGCTTCGTTGAAAATGACCGTGGTTTCGTTGATCGGAAACAGCACCGTGTGATTTCGCTGCTGCACTTCCATCACGATCTCATAAAAGCCGAGGTCATTGATGGCGATCAGTGTCCCGGCCTTGCCCTTGAACTCCAGGGTTTTGTTGAAGACAGAAACCTTTGACGGTATTTCCATGCCGTAAAGGTAACATGGGCCGCCGCGGACGGCGGCCCTCCACAAAATTACGGCTTCTTGACCGGCTTCGCAGCTGCCGGTTTCTCCGACTTCGGCGTCGTCGCAGCCGGCGCCTCCGCCGGTTTGGGCGGCGCGAAATACGCCTGGTCGTAAACAGGCTTCACGCTTTCCTTCATCGCGTCGAGCGTTTCGCGAAGCTTCTTCTGCTTCATCGATTTCTCGAGAGACGCTCGGATGATGTGATACCCGAACTGCGTCTTGACCACGGGGGTCACATCGCCTGGCTTGGCATTGAACGCCGCCGCTTCGAACTCGGGAACCATCTGGCCGCGGCCGAACGTGCCGAGCTCGCCGCCGTTTTTGCCGGATTCGGCATCATCCGATTCTTTCTTGGCGACGTCTTCGAATTTTGCCTTGCCGGAAACGATCTCGTTGCGCAGCGCTTCTGCTTTCGCCTTCGCTTCTGCGTCCGTGAGCTCCTTCTTTCCCTTCTGCGCGGCGGGGCTGCCCTTGTACGCGATCAGGATGTGGCGGGCCTTGACCTGCTCATACTCTTTCTTGTTCTCGTCGTACGCCTTTTTGAGATCGGCGTCGCTGACGCTGGTCGTTGTATCGAGCCGCTTCAGCTCTTCCTGCGCGACAAGATTCTCCTTCAGCAGATCGAGCTGCTTGACGACAGCCGGATCCTTGTCCAGGCCGCTCTTGATTCCTTCCGAAGCGAGCAGCTTCATGCGCAGATAGTCGTCGGCGAACTGGCGCTTGCCTGGACCCATCGCGTACGACTGGTATTCAGGCGGAAGAGATTTGACCGCGTTTTCGAATTCCGACTGGCGGACCGAAAGCGATCCAGCAGTGATGATCACTGGATCGGTGCTGGCCGTGGTCATGGCCGGCGCCGGCTGCGACGTTGCTGCCGTAGCGGCGGGTTTCTCCTGCGCCAATGCTGCGATCGCAAAGAGCGCGAGCGCGCTGAGAGTCACGATTGCTTTCTTCACAAATTCTCCTTGGTTGAACCGGGTTAGAGGCGCCGGGTAAAACGGGAGGTTGTAGACCTTGATTCCCTTGTCATCCCGAGCGCCGCAGAGCGCAGGGGATCCCCTTCGCAAGCGCCAGGGGATTCCTCGCCGTCTTCGCGGCTCGGAATGACATCACAGTTTCCGAACGGCGGCCTCGATCCGTAGCACGCCCTCCCGGATGCGCTCCATCGAGGTCGCGTAGCTGATCCGCACGTGATCATCGGAGCCGAACGCGATTCCCGGCACGACCGCCACGCGCGCTTCTTCGAGGAGAAATTCGGCGAATGAATTCGAGTCGCGGACGCTCCCCTTTCCGAACAGCGCCTTCACTTCGGGAAAGATGTAGAACGCGCCATCGGGATCGCTGCAGCAGAGTCCGTCGATGCGATTGATCGCCGGTACGAGCCATGAGCGCCGCTCCGAATACGCCTGATGCATCTGTTCGACTTCCGGATGATCACCGGTGAGCGCAGCGAGCGCCGCTTGCTGCGAGATCGAGCTCGGATTCGACGTCGAATGGCTCTGAATTTTTGACATTGCGGCGATCAATTCCGGATGAGCGACCGCGAATCCCAGTCGCCAGCCGGTCATCGCGAATGTTTTGGACATTGAATTGACCGCGATGACTGTCTCGGGATGCTCGTTGTACCAGCGCATCGCTGAGACGTGTTTCGTTCCGTGGTAGACGAAAAACTCGTACGTCTCGTCGAAGAGCAGAAACGCGTCACGCGCGCTGCACCACTCGATGATCTGCTCCAGCTCCGATTCGTCAATCACTGCGCCAGTCGGATTGCACGGCGAATTGATGATTACTCCGCGTGTCCGCTCGCTTGCCACGGCCTCGATCGATTCGAGCGTCGGGCGGAATTTCGGTGCCCCCGTTTTGGCGAACACCGGTGTCCCGCCGGCGAACTGCACCTGATCGGGAAAGCTGACCCAGTACGGCGCCGGAATGATGACCTCATCGCCAGGCTCGACGAGCGAGAGGACGACGTTGAACAGCTCCTGCTTGCCGCCTGTGCCGGCAATGACGTTGTCACACGTGACGCGCGCACCCCATCGGCGCGAATAGCGTTCGGCGATCGCGTCGCGCAGGGCCTTTGTGCCGGCGTTGCTCGTGTACTTCGTGAAGCCCTGCGCGATGGCTCGCCTTCCTGCCGCAGCGACTAACGCGGGAGTCGGAAAATCGGGCTCGCCGGCCCCGAAATCGACGACATCTACTCCTTTCGCGAGCAGCTCCTGCGCGCGATTCATCACCGCGATTGTCGGAGAGATACGAATGTCGCGAACGCGCCTGCTCAGGCGAACCGATGTTTTTGTTGTCGTAGTCATCGCGTTATGTGTTCAGCGAACGTCCGTCGCAAACCGCGCCATGCTGCCGGCGCCGATCCGTTGGCCATCAGCCTGACGAGTTCGATGAGACACCAGCCAAGATACACGTAAATCATCACTCCGCGCCACGACGGAACGATGAACTGCACGAACCAGAATACGAAGAGGATGACAGCCTCATGCAGTTGAAGCTTCAGATTGAGCAGCAGCAGAAATCCAAGAAAGCTTTGCAGAATCGTGAGAATGATCTCCTGACGCTGAAAGTGATCGAACGCGATCGGCTGCAAGGATCCGGCGCTGATCACGAAGAGGATCGGGATCATCGCCGAGAGAATGCTCCACTGGTTGATGTTCGACGAAACCATGTTCATCAGCGCAACGTTGGCCGTCGATACTTTGCGCGCCCAATAAAACGCGCTGATCTTTTCCGGAAACTCGGATAAGAACGGTGCGACCCACTGTACGAAGACGAACGTCGACACGCCGAGCGTTCCGGCTAGAGCGAGCATCGAATCGAGAAACGGATGCGCTGAAAAAAAAAGCAGCGCGCCGCCCACGATGAACATCATCCAGATCGAAACATTGCGATGCATCGCCGGCAGCATCAGCGCGCGGCGTGCGATGACGCCAAGCTCCTCGAGAGCTTCCGACGCGCTCTCGCGAGGGGGGATCTTCCACAAGATCCACAAGTAGACGAGGTAGCACGCGGCGAGCGGAAACGCATCCCAAAGCGTCAACGTCCCTTTCCACCAGATGAACGTGAAGTATGCGATCGGCAGCAGCAGTCCAAAGACCTCGATCGAGTGCTCATCCTCGAGCTCGATGTTGATGAACTTTCTCCGAAACGCTGCGGCGACGAAATAGATCATTGGCCAGCCGAGTCCGACGAGGAGACGCAGGCTGCCCGTGAAATTCGCGATCACCAAATGCGTCTTCGATAGATCCTTCCCTGCCTGCCAGGCGATCACCGCTTCGACCGCGAACTCAGGCAGCGTCTGCAACCACGCAAGGATGGCCAGCGCCATCCCCTGCGAAATGAGGAACTGCGCCGCCTCGGCACCCCACGCAATGATGAATGCGGAAAGGAGGATGCTCGGGAATGTCCATAGCGCGGACCATCCCGAGGATTTCAGTATCATCGCGGGCGAAGTCTAAATGATCACGAGCAAAGAAAACGCGTGGTTCAAGCGCGTACGCGAGGCGATCCGCGAGCACGGCGATGAAATTCTGATCGAAGGTCCGAAGGCGGTTGAGGACGCGATCGCCGCCGGATGGAAGCCGATTGCGGTCTTCGTGAATGACGTGGAGCCGGCTCTCAGCCGGCTCGAACCGGCTAAGAGCCGGTTCTACGTTTTGGCGCGCGAGCTATTCAAATCAATCAGCGACACGAAGACGTCACAAGGCGTGATCGCCCTCTTTGAGCGGCCGCGATGGAAGGCCGACGTGGTGTTCTCGCGATCCGACAGCGTGATCGTCGCGCTCGACGGCGTGCAGGATCCCGGAAACGTCGGCACGATCGTGCGACTCGCTGCCGC
>QHVY01000178.1 GCA_003223695.1 Acidobacteriota bacterium | reverse complement strand
AGATCATGGGGTTGCTGAGTTGTTAGGTTGCTGGGTTGCTCGGTGGTCGCAACCCAGTAACCCAGTAACCCAGTAACCTAGCAACCATACAGATGCCCAAGATCCGCCGCTACACACTCAAAACGCCCGCCAAGCCGCAGAAAACGTATCGCGTGCGGTACGAAGAGGAGCTGAATTCGGAACAGCTCGAGGTGGTCATGGCCGGCGAAGGGCCGCTGCTGGTGATCGCCGGGGCAGGCAGCGGCAAGACGCGAACGCTCACTTATCGTGTGTCGCGGCTGATCGAGGACGGCATCGATCCGCAGGAAATCCTGCTGCTCACGTTCACCAACAAAGCTGCGCGGGAGATGCTGAGCCGTGTCGAGCAGCTCGTCACAATCGACACGCGCCGCATCTGGGGCGGCACATTCCATTCCGTCGGCAATCGCCTCCTTCGGCACTATGCCG
>QHVY01000177.1 GCA_003223695.1 Acidobacteriota bacterium | reverse complement strand
CGCACGCCGCTGGAGCTGCATCTCGAGGAAAACTACCCCCACTTTGCGATCTACAAGGAGGAGATTGTCAACGTCTTCCACCGCTACAAAGATCGCAAGCGCGAAGCGAACGCAATGGACTTCGACGACCTCCTCGTCAACTGGAAATTGCTGCTCGAAGAGCACGAGGACATCTCCGCCGTCCTCAAGCGCAAGTTCCGTTACATCCTCGTCGACGAATATCAGGACACGAACAAGCTGCAGGCTGACGTGGTCGATGCGATGGGCAGCGTGCGGTCGAATGTGATGGTCGTCGGCGACGATGCGCAGTCGATTTACTCGTTCCGCGGCGCGTCGTTCGAAAACATCATCACTTTTCCGCTGCGCTGGCCGCAGGCCACGATCTACAAGCTGGAGACAAACTACCGCTCCACGCCGCAAATATTGCAGCTCGCCAATCAGACGATCGCGCACAACCGTTTTCAGTTTCAGAAAGAGCTCCATGCGGTCCGCGGCGACGGACCCGATCCTGCGGTCGTCGGCGTCGACGATGTGTTCGAGCAGGCATCGTTCATCGCCCAGCGCATCCTCGAGCTGCAGATGGAGCTCTCGCGGCGTCTCATCCCGTACGAGATTCGCTCGGGCGTTCGCTTCTTCGAGCAGGCGCACATCAAAGACGTAATCGCCTATCTCAAGATCATCACTAATTATCGGGATGAATTATCATGGAAGCGTGTGCTCAAGTTGTATCCGAAGATCGGCGAGAAAACGGCCGCGGACATGTGGGGGCGAATTTCGCAGGATCGCGATCCGCTGGACGCGTTTTTGAACGTAGGACCGGCTCTTAGCCGGTCCGCGCCGGCTGGAGAGCCGGCGCTACGTTGGGGGGCCATCAAAAAGAGCCTTGATTCCCTTCGCTCCGTCCTTCGCCCTCTTTCGACGGAGTCAATGAAAAGGAATCCGTCAGAGTGCATTCGGCTCGTCGTGGAAAAGGGATATGCCGATTACGCGCGTTCGAAATTCGCCAACGCGCAGGCGCGGCTCGATGACCTCGAGCAGTTGTCGCAATACGCCTTGCGCTACGACGACGTGAACCAATTCCTGGAGGAGGTGGCACTTGCGAATCCACTCGCCGGCGAAGACGTCGCCGTGGTTGGTCCGGAAGACGAGAAAATCGTGCTCTCGTCCGTCCATCAGGCGAAGGGCCTCGAATGGCGCGCGGTGTTCGTCATCTGGCTCGCTGACGGGCGCTTCCCATCGCAGCGCGCTCTGCGCGTGCCGGGCGGAATCGTCCGCGTACCTGAGCAGAATGTGCCTGAGGAAATGGCGTTGATGCTGCGGGACACGATGGAAAAAGAAATCGTCATTCCGGGCGAGGAGGAAGAGCGGCGGCTGTTCTACGTCGCGGTCACGCGTGCGAAGCAGGAGCTCTATCTCGTTTTTCCGGTGATGGCGCGCGATCGCGCGGGCATGGACGTGCTGATGGAGCCCTCGCGCTTCATTCGCGAGCTGCCGGGCGACGTTTACGAGAAGTGGGTGATCGGCACCGAATAGCGTTGGCCGATGGCCGTTGGCCGTTTGCGGACCCTCCCAGCCAACGGTCAACGGCGAACAGCCAACGGTGATCGGCACGGAGTAGCGTTGGCCATTGGCGGTTGGCCGTTCGCGGACCATCCCCGGTCAACGGTCAACGGCGAACAGCCAACGGTGATCGGCACGGAGTAGCGTTGGCCGATGACCGTTGGCCGTTCGCGGATCCTCCCGGCCAACGGTCAACGGCGAACGGCCAACGAAATCAGTCGAGCCGCAGCCGCAACACTTTCCGTCCAACGACCGCGATCACAGCCACAGCAATGCTCTGGACAACGAACGGAGGAATGCCGCGCGCTGAGGGCGCGATCTCGTCGCGGCGCAATTTCGTAATGTCGGGCGGAGGAGCAGCATGCTCGATGCGGCGTCCGTCTCGCGTGATCAGCATGATGTCCGGCCGCGGCATTACCCGATCGATGGCGTAGACGGCGGTGCTGACAATCACGATGGCGACCGCGATCGTGGCCACGCGTGCTGTCAGCGCGCGAAACCGCGGACGCCGCACGAACAGACGATCCCAATTAAGCGCCAGGTGCAATGCGGCGCAAGCGAGCGCCACTCGCGAAGAGAACTCATGAATGCCGTGCCACAGCGGCAGCACAACCTTCGAGATCGCAAAACCTGATGCCATCGCCGCGGTCATGGTGAGGAACAGTGTCAGATTTAATGCGTAGTTGATTCGCGCTCGCGCTGTCCCCGGCGCAAGAAGGCGGCGGCTCCACTTCTCGACCCACGACCAGTGAAGTAACAGATGTGCAACGACTGCAGCGAGAAGCCCGATGGCCAGCCACTCGTGGAGCGGAACGCCGGTCAGCCGCCACGCCTGAAGGGCAATCACCACAACGAGCATGCTGCAATCGATCACCACCCACACACGGGAGCGCATGCTTGCAATTACGCGTCCCGGCGGACAGAGTTGCGTCGTGCAGCTCCTTCTCATCTCCAGCTCGAATGTCCACGGGTACGGATTTCTTCAGCATCCCGAGCCGCAGATCCGCCGTTTTCTCAGCCGCAAGCGCAGAGTGGCGTTTTGTCCGTTCGCCGCGCACGATCACGATGCCTACATCGCGAAAGTTCGCGAGCGTTTCGCGCAGATGGGATTCGAAATCATTCCCATCGAAGACCTCGATCGCGCAGAAGCAATTTTCGTCGGTGGAGGAAACACGTTTCGGTTGTTGAAGAAGCTGTATGAACGAAATCTTCTCGACGTCATCCGTCAACGCGTCCGCGCCGGCACGCCGTACATCGGCTCCAGCGCAGGCACTGTCATCACCTGCCCGACCATTCGCACGACGAACGACATGCCCATCGTCGAAGCGCAATCCCTCAACTCCCTCGGCCTCATTGCATTTCAGCTCAACTGCCACTTTCTCGATCCCGATCCAAACTCCACGCACAAAGGCGAAACGCGCGAGCAGCGGCTCCTCGAATTTCACGAAGAAAACACGACGCCGGTCGTCGGTCTCCGCGAAGGAACGATGCTCTGGGTCGAAAACGACTCTCACCGGCTCCTCGGCGAAAAGCCGGCGCGGATTTTTCGGCAGGGCAAGGAACCGATCGAGGTCGGGCCCGGCAAATGGCTCGACGAATATCTGCGATGACGCTGCTCCTCACGCGGCGCGACGTCGCGGACCTGCTGACCATTGACGACTGCATCGACGCCGTCGAGAACGCGTTTCGGATGTTAGGCCGTGGCGAGGTTCCCCGGGCTGCCATCGCCGGTGTGCATGCAGACGGCGGCGCGTTTCACATCAAAGCAGCGATCGCCGGCGATCGCTTCGCTGCAAAGATGAACAGCAACTTCTTCAACGCCGTGCCCCGAATCAAGGGCGTGATCGTGCTCTGCGACGCCGTCGATGGGCGCATGCTCGCGGTGATGGATTCGATCGAGATCACAATCCTGCGCACCGGCGCGGCGACGGCGGTCGCAGCGAAACACCTCGCACGCGAGAACGCTCGAACCGCCCTGATCTGCGGATGCGGAAATCAGGGCCGCATTCAGGCGCGTGCCCTGCAGCGCGTCCGCAAACTCGACCGCATCTTTGCCTTCGATTCCAATCGCGATGCCGCCGCGAATTTTGCGCAAGAGATTGGAGCCGAGGCGGTGCCGGCGCCGACATGGGCGGACATCGTGGTGACCTGCACTCCGTCGCGCGCTCCATTTCTTCATCACGTGCAGCCGGGCACGTTCATCGCCGCCGTCGGAGCCGACAGCGAAGACAAGCAGGAGCTGGCGCCGGAGCTGATGGCCTCGAGCAAGGTCGTTACGGACGTGACCGATCAGTGCGCGACGATTGGCGATCTGCATCATGCCATCGCTGCCGGCACGATGCGGCGCGAGGACGTCTACGCCGAGCTGTCGGAAGTCGTGGCCGGGCGGAAGGGCGGGCGGGAAAGCGACGATGAGGTGATCATCTTCGACTCCACAGGCATGGCTTTGCAGGACGTGGCCGCGGCGGCAATCGTCTACGAACGCGCCCTCGCCGCCGGACGCGGAACACCATTCGAGTTCGGCGCGTTTTAGGGGGCCGATGCTTCCGCAGCGCGAAGAGTTGCCCGTCGCGGAGAGCGAAGAAAAAACCGAGGAGCCACCGCTCTTCAGGGTTTTGCTGCATAACGATGACTACACGACCATGGACTTCGTCGTCCAGGTGCTGCAAACGATCTTCAACATGCCGGAGAATCAGGCGATCCAGGTCATGCTGAACGTTCATGTGAAGGGCATCGGCATTGCGGGGGTGTATACCTACGAGGTCGCCGAGATGAAGGTGGCCAAGACCACGGCGATGGCAAGAGAACAGGAGTTCCCGCTGTTGTGTACGATGGAGCCAGCTTAGTGCCCGGTGCCCAGTACCCAGTGCCCAGTGGATAGACGGGCCTGGGCACTGGGCACTGGGCACTGGGCACTGGGCACTGAACAATGATCGCAAAACCTCTCCAAAAAACCTTCGAGTTCGCGTTAAACGATGCCATCCAGCGGCGACACGAATACGTCACGCTCGAGCACCTGCTCTACGCGCTGCTGCACGACCGCGAGGCATCAAAAGCAATTCGCGAATGTGGCGGCGATATCGAGACCCTCAAGAAGCAGCTCGACGACTTCATGAATCGAACGCTCGAGAAGCTTCCCGACGATGCCGAAGTGCAGCCGGTGCTCACGGCGATGCTGCAACGCGTCGTGCAATACGCCCAGCTTCACGCGCAGAGCTCCGGACGAAAAGAGGTCGACACCGGTCAGATGCTCGCGGCGCTTTTTCAGGCCGAGCGCTCGCAAGCCGTCTATCTGCTGCGCAGCCAGGGCGTCAACAAACTCGATGTGCTGACTTATCTCTCGCATGGCATCGGCAAAGTGCCGGCCGGCGTGCCGAAGCCGGCATTCCTCGGCGGCGACGAAGAGGGAGAAGTATCCGGCGATCCGCTCAAGCAATTCGCAATCAACCTGATCGAGCGCGCCAAAAAAGGCGAGATCGATCCGCTGATCGGCCGCTCACTCGAGCTCGAGCGAACGATCCAGATCCTCTGCCGCCGCCGCAAGAACAATCCGCTGTTTGTCGGCGAGCCGGGCGTCGGCAAAACGGCCATTGCCGAAGGGCTCGCGCTGAAGATTCATAAGAACGAGATTCCCGCGGTACTCAAAGATGTCGAGGTCTTTTCGCTCGATATGGGCGCCGTCCTCGCTGGAACGAAGTATCGCGGCGAATTCGAGCAGCGTCTGAAAGCGGTCATCGCCGCGCTGCTGGAGAAAAAGGAAGCCATCCTGTTCATCGACGAGATCCACACAATCGTCGGCGCAGGAGCGGTGAGCGGCGGCACGATGGACGCTTCCAACATTCTCAAACCGGCAATCGCGTCGGGAAAGCTGCGTTGCATCGGCTCGACGACGTACGCCGAGTACAAGGCTTCGTTCGAACGCGATCGCGCGCTCGCGCGGCGATTTCAAAAGATCGAAATCGGCGAGCCGACGGTCTCCGAAACGATCGAGATTCTTCGCGGTCTGAAGAATTACTACGAAGAGCATCATCACGTCACGTTCTCCGACGACGCAATCAAGCTCGCCGCCGAGCTGTCGGCGAAATACATTCATGATCGTCATCTTCCGGACAAAGCGATCGATGTGCTCGACGAGGCGGGTGCGCGCGTCCGGATGCTCAGTGGTGTAGCGGCGGGCTTCAGCCCGCCGGAGGGCGGCCTGAAGGCCGCCCCTACACTCATCGGTGAACCAGACATCGAACAGGTCGTGGCGCGCATGGCCAAGATCCCGCCGCGCACAATCGCTGTCAGCGAAAAAGAGCGCCTGCAGAATCTCGACAGCGATTTGCAGCGGGTGATCTTCGGACAGGACCACGCGATCAAGCAGATCGTCAACGCAATCAAGCTTTCCCGTTCCGGCCTCGGCCACCCCGAAAAGCCGATCGGATCGTTCCTCTTCTCCGGCCCGACAGGCGTCGGCAAAACCGAGCTCGCCAAGCAGCTCGCCGTCTCACTGGGCGTCGAGTTCATCCGCTTCGACATGAGCGAGTACATGGAGTCGCATACGGTGTCGCGGCTGATCGGCGCCCCGCCGGGATATGTCGGCTTCGATCAGGGCGGACTCTTGACTGACGCGATCATCCGCACGCCATACGCCGTGCTCGTACTCGATGAGATCGAGAAGGCGCATCCAAATCTCTTCTCGATCCTGCTGCAGGTGATGGATCACGCGACGCTCACCGACAACAACGGCAAGAAAGCCGATTTCCGCAACGTAATCATGATCATGACCACGAACGCCGGTGCGCGCGAGATGAGCGACAGCGGAATGGGATTCGTCCCCACCGGCACGACGGGCAAAGGTCGCGGCGTCATCGAACGGACCTTCGCGCCCGAATTTCGGAACCGGCTCGACGCCTGGATCGCCTTTGACGCGCTGAGCTTCGAGACGACTGAGCGCGTCGTCGACAAATTCGTCGACGAGCTGCGCGCGCAGCTCGCGCCGAAGAGCGTCGCGCTCGAGCTGCGGGAGGGCGGGAGGGCGTGGCTGGCGAAGAACGGCTACGATCGAGCGTTCGGCGCGCGTCCGATGGCGCGGCTGATTCAGCAGAAGATCAAGGAGCCGCTGGTGGATGCGATTCTGTTCGGCAGTTTGCAAAACGGCGGCAACGTGGTCGTCGATGCCGAGGGTGATGAGCTAAAGTTACGCTGGTGATCCACGGACCCGTGTCATGCCAGCGGTAGCGCGCCAAATCCCAGGTTAGCGCAATCCGTAATCCAGTCCTCGTCAGTGAGCTCGCCGGTTGCCAGTCGCGGCATGATCGTGAACGGGGCGATGATCGCGTCCCCTTTTGACATCGTGATCGGCCTGCCGGGGCTGGCATCGCATACCCACCCCTCGCGGTGCAACCGGACGGCAAGTCCCGATCCGAGGATCGCGTTGGCTGCGCTCTCGTGTTGATCGGGCGGCACGTCTTTAAGGTTCAGCCGCGCAACAAACTGAGGAAAATCATTGAGAAGCGAAGGAAGAAGAATCGGCAATATGGTGCGCAGCACGTCGGCATTCTTCGTGACGTTGACCTGCCACTCGGGAAGGAACGCGCGCGTCCCTGTCTCGGCCCAGTCGATCTTCGGCAGAGCCGCGATCGCTAAGGGATCTTGCGCGAAAAAGCGAAGGAGATTCAACTCCACTGCGTCCATGCCTCGAATCAGCGTGGAAGCAAGCGGCGCATCCTCGCTCGCCGCATCATCAGCCAGCGGCTCCAGAGAGGCAATGCGCTCGCGCAGCGGCGGATGACTGTCGAACGGATCGCTCTTCCCTTCTTTCAGGTCTTTCTCGATTGCCTCGCGAAGTTGCGTGGCAATCTGCTCCTGATCCATGAAGTGTGTCAGCCCCGCGGCGATCGGCGGACGAAAACCGTGCGAAAGGACAGGGATCACTTCGGTATCCCAGTAGACATCGAAAACGGCGGCCGAGCGCTGCACCGCGAGGAGCGCATCGATCGCGTTTCGCGCGCCGCCGACTCGCGCCGCCAGCAGGTCGGCGGCACTTTCCTGCGCGCGGGAGATCGATTGCGTGACGCGCATGAACAACCTGCCATACCAAAGAAAGGGCTTGTGCAGGCCGGACAGTTTGCCCGACAAGGTCATAATCGTGCGATTGATCGCTTCGCGCGTCCGATAGATCCACGGCCCGAGCGCCGTATCACCGCCGTGGTAGTGTCCGAATTCGTGCGCGATAACCGCCCGGAATTGCGGAATGGTTAGCGTCTGCAGCAATGGCAGGCCGATGCCCATGACCCGCCGGCTGCCAATGCCCATCAAGCCGCCGCGCCGGGTAACGAAGGCGTTCGGATCGCCCACGAGAAATACTTCCCACGGCATTTCCTGCTCCGTGGCCGTGGCAATATCGCTCAAGACTGAAAAGAGCTCGGGTTGTGATGCCGGTTCGAGCCGTGGACCGGGAGGAAGAAAGCGATCGATGCGCGGCAGGATCGACCAGAGAATTGCGAGTGCGCCAAAGATAGCGAGCAATGTCGCCTTAATGAAAATCTGATGCGCATAGACGATCTCGATGGCGACGCCAGCGAGCAGCGCCGCGGCGATGCTAATGGCCAGGAGATAGAAGCCGATCGTCAGCAGCGCGGCCGTGATTGCGCGCCAGACGAAAGCGTGTTTTCGCATGGGCGAGACGATGATTCTACATTGATGAGCTAAAGTTGCGCTGGTGATCCACGCGCTTTTTGCGGTCGCCCTTCATCTCTCGCCTTGCACAATCGCTGGCGCAAACGCGCAATGCGGCACATTCGATGTTCCTGAGTCGGCCGGATCGCGGCGCATTCTGCACCTGAAGGTGATCGTTCTGCCAGCGACGAACAAGAATCGGTCGGCGATTTTTCCAATCCTCGGCGGGCCGGGCGATGCGGTTACGCCAGGCGCGAGCTTCGTCGTCAGCCAATTCGCCGCGGAGCGACGGGATCACGATTATGTTCTTCTCGACGAGCGTGGCACAGAGGGCTCGGCGCTCTGTCCGAACGCTGTGAAGGCGCATGCACGCGAGGAGATCGAAGATGACATGTTCCCGCCGGCTCTGGTCGCCGACTGCCGGCGCGAAATCGAAGCGCACGCCGATCTCCGGCAATTCAGGTTCGACGACTTCGCCGATGATATCGAAGCGTTGCGCCGCGCCCTCGGCGATGGCCCGATCAACATTGTCGCTTTGTCGTACGGCACGCGCGCAGCGCTGACATTCGAAGCGCGACATCCAACGTCGGTTCGTTCGATGGTGCTTTACGGACCGCTGCCGCCCGACAATCGCCCTCCGCTCGATTTTGCGCGTGATGCTCAAGCGGTCATGGACCGCGTGATTCCGAATCAATCGGAGTTGAAGAAGATCCTGAATTCGCTTCCGCACGAAGTAAAGAGCGGCGGCTACACGATTCACATGACCCGCGGCGCGTTCGCCGAATATTTGCGCTCGATGCTGTACAGCGTCGAAAAGCAGGCGCGCGTGCCGGAGATCGTTCGTCAGGCAGCGGCAGGACATTGGGAGACAATCGCTCCCGGATTCATCGAGTATCGGAAAAACTGGTACGCGGATCTCGGCGTCTTTCTCTCCGTCACCTGCCCCACCGACGTTCGCTACATTTCTTCACGCGAAATCGCGCGCCACACCGCCGGAACGTTTCTCGGCGACTATCGAGTGCGGCGGCAGATCGCCGCGTGTGAGCAGTGGACGCCCGGACTCGCGCCGCGGGTGCGCGTGTCGAGCGCAAATGTTCCGATTCTCGTCATGGTCGGCGATCGTGATGCCATCACGCCGAAATGGTGGGCCGACGCGCTCGCACGCGAGGCGCCGCGCGTTCGGACGATCGTGTTCAGAAATTCCGGGCACGCGGACTTCAACGACTGCGCCACGCGTCTGGAGACGGAGTTTTTGGACGCCGGCGCGTTCGAAAAGCTCGATGCGTCGTGCGCACAGAAACCGTAACGCTGTTTCCCGACCCCCGCCGCGCCCGCGGCGACATCATCGCAATCGGAGAAGATCTCAGCCCCGGCACGCTGCGTGATGCGTATCGCCACGGCATCTTTCCCTGGCCCCACGATGAGCTGCCGCTGCCATGGTTCTCGCCGCGACGGCGCGCCGTGATTTTCTTCAACGAGTTGCATGTGGGCCGCTCGCTTCGCCGAAGCGCGAAACGATCATCATTTCGATTCACGATCGATGAGGCATTCGAACCCGTGATGCGTGCGTGCGCCTCCGTTCCGCGCGAAGACCAGGGCACGTGGATCGGTCCGGAGATCATTCGTGCGTACACGCGCCTGCACAACGAAGGCGACGCGCACAGCCTCGAGGTGTGGGAGGGCAACGAGCTCGTCGGAGGACTCTACGGCGTCGATGCCGGCGGCGTTTTCACCGGTGAGAGCATGTTTCACGTCCGCCCAGACGCATCGAAACTGGCGTTACTCCATCTCATCGAACACCTCCGCTCGCGCGGCGCGACCTGGCTCGATTGTCAAATCATGACGCCGCACATGCGAGCCCTCGGCGCCCGCGAAATCCCGCGCCTGCAGTTTCTCGACCTGCTCGCGGAAGCGCAGGCGCGCGCGCTCCGGCTGTTCGGAGAGCGGCCGTCCCGGCCGCAGTGATCTGGCGTCCCGGCCGATCACTGTCAAAGCTCGCCGACCGAGACGTTCGTCGGGAGATAGCGCAGAGTTGTCATCCCGAGCGTGAGCGAGGGACCTGGGCGGACGGGCGGTGCGAAGAAGTGAGTTCTGCGTGCCGCCCCGGCCTCCAGGTCCCTCGCTCACGCTCGGGATGACAAGCGAGTACTACCTCCACCATCCGGGCGAGACGCCCGCTCTCCACGAGCGTATATTTCGCGTGAGGAGGAAACTATGAACGAACTCTCTCGGCGGACATTCGGCCGTCTTGTCGGCGCGGGCGTCGCCGCCTCCACCCTCCCGCCCCTCTTTGCGCAAAATCCGCCTGAAGCTCCCCGGTCGGTCGGGGCGGGGGTGAGGCTCAGCGCGAATGAGAATCCGTATGGACCTTCGCCGAGCGCGCTGGCCGCAATGCACGATTCGCTTCGCAACGGTTTTCGTTATCCGGACGAAGCGTCGGAGGAGCTCCTGGCGACGATCGCCAAGCTTCATGGCATCCCGAGCGATCAAGTGATCCTCGGCGACGGCTCGAGCGAGATTCTCAAGCTCACTGCAGCCGCTTTCTGCAGCCCGTCACGCAAAGTGGTGATTGCCGATCCGACATTCGAAGCGATCGGCGCTTACGCGCGCGCGGCAGGGGCCGAGGTGGTGAAAGTGCCGCTCACCTCGTCGTATGCGCACGATCTGGCGAAGATGGCCGCGGTGCCGAACGCGGGTGCGATCTACGTCTGCAATCCCAACAATCCGACGGCGAGCATCACCGGCAAGCAAGTCGTGCGCTCGTTTCTCGAAGCGCTACCTCAGGACACGATGGTCCTCGTCGACGAAGCGTACTTCCACTACGCTGATAGTCCGGATTACGAAAGCGTGGTTCCGTACGTTCAGATGCGGCCGAACCTCATCGTCGCGCGTACATTCTCGAAGATCTACGGTATGGCCGGAATCCGCTGCGGCTACGGAATCGCACAGCGCAGCGTGATTCAGCGTATGGACCAGCAGAAAGCGTGGGATTCGATGAACGCCGTCGCGCTCGCGGGCGCACGCGCCAGCCTGATCGATACGAAGCATGTTGCCGAGGGCCGCGCGCGCAACATCGCCACTCGTCAGCAAGTAGTCAATATATTGACTAATTTAGGCTACGACGTCGTTCCATCGCAGGCGAACTTCTTCATGGTCAACATCAAACGCAACGTCAAGCCGGTCATCTCAGCGCGCGTCACCGTCGGCACACCGGACGAGATGCAGGCATTCGTCGCCGCATTCCGGACAGTCATGGCGTGAAAACGGCGATTGCGTTCTTCGCTGCGGCTATCTCGTGGCCGTCACCGGAATTCGTGCGGATGTTCGCGCCGCGCAGTGAGAACGCCAGCGCCACACGCGTGCTCGCGACCGCAGAGCGTTTCGGCGACGACCTGGCGACCATTCGACGCGGCAACGTCCCACCGGCATTCCTCGAGAAGCACGCCAGTGTCATCCAAACGTTGCGGGCGCAGATCATCAGCAACGAGCCGCCGGTCTGGGCGCTCGATATCGATGACATTGTCGGGCCGCCCTCCCCTCCCTTTCGCACGCTCCTTCACATTTTCGCCGTCTTCGACGCTGATGCCCTGGCGCAGAGAAACACTGCCGCCGCTTGGGCAGACTTGCACGCGGTATGGATCCTTTCGCGATCGATGTGGCAGCGGCCGGACACAATATCGATCGCCGTTGCCCTGAATGGAAGCCGCATCATCGCGGCCTCACGTCCCAAGATCGGACCGCCGCTGCCTGCGTGGTGGAGCGAATTCAAATCATTCGATGTTCTCGCGCCGCTGCTTCACGCGACCGAATACGAGGCATATACAACGCGCTTGCGCGCCGAACGTTATCCGTTAGGCGAGCCGGATGTCTGGGGAATCGGCGACCCGATTCGTTATCTCGTGGCGCCGTTCGTCCGGCCGATTCGGATCGCCAAGTCGACGGTTGCCATCGGTAAAATGCACGAGATCGCGATGAAGGAAATGAACGCCGATCCATGCACACCGTTTGTGATCGAAGGCATGCCGGAGTGGAGCGGCTTCGTGCAGCGCTTCAACGACTATCGATGCGCCGCAAGATGAGTTCACCACAGAGCACACAGAGATCACTGAGACGTCTCTGTGTTCTCTG
>QHVY01000429.1 GCA_003223695.1 Acidobacteriota bacterium | reverse complement strand
GAGAGGCCCACCTCGGACGACTCGATGCTGCGCGTCGCCACCCGCTCGAGGGCCCGATGCGCCTTCATCAGCACTAACCAGAGGTGCGTGCCCGAGCCGTCGGCCGCCCGCTTTCTTGGTCGCGTGCGTTGCATCGGAAGTATCTTAATATAAAGATACTTTGTGTCAAGGTATCCGTCGAGCTCGACGGCTCTTTTTGCCGCGATAGTCATAATGTTGGCCGGATTTGTCCGGTCCGTGTCCGGCTTCGTCTGCGCCTAAGAGCGATACTGCACTCATGAACAACACAGCTTTGCTTCTGATCGACATTCAGGACTCGTTCAAACTCGGCGAACGGTGGGAGCGAAGAGGCAATCGTGACTTTGAGAAGAACGTCTCGATTCTGCTCGATCACTGGCGACACGCCGGCCTGCCGCGGTTCTTCTTTCTGCACACCGATCCGGATCCGGGATTCCGAAAAGGCGATCCCGAGTTTCGACTCATGGACTTCATGGAGCGCCGCGGTGACGAACCGCTCCTCGTCAAGAACACACGGAATGCGTTCACGAGCACGGACCTCCAGCAGCGCCTCGACAAGCTCGGCATCCGCCGTCTCGTCATGACTGGAATTCAGATGGAGCAATGCGTCGAGACCACCACGCGCGTTGCCGCAGACCTCGGCTACGAAGTGGACTTCGTGCTCGATGCCACGCAGACGTTTCCGATCAGGAATCAAGCGACCGGCGAGGAAATCTCCACAGACGCTCTGGTGGAGCGAACACAGTACGTTCTGCGCGATCGCTTCGCCCGGATCGTCCGCGCCCGAGACCTCGCCGGCGAATTGACCGGAGGCATCCGATCGATCGCGTGATCTTTCTGATTCTGCCGACGGTGGAGATTCTCGATCTGGCGGGGCCGCTGCAGACATTCGCGGAGGCGAACGCTCTGTCGCCTCGATACGCGATTCAAACAGTCTCCACGCGCAACGAGGTGGATTCGGCGCAGGGAGTGAGACTCTGCGCTCTCGAACCGCTTACACCGGTATCCGAGGGGTCACTCGTAGTCGTTCCGGGCATCAAGTACGCGGCTACCGAGAAAACCGATCCTAAAGTCCTGCGATGGTTGCGCGACGCATTCAAATCCGGCGCGACCATCGCTTCCGTCTGCACAGGCTCGTTCATCCTCGGTCAGGCGGGACTTCTCGACGGACGGCGCTGCACGACGCACTGGAGCGGCATCGATGATCTCGCGCGACGGTTTCCGCGAGCGCGAGTGCTCAGCGATCGGCTGTTCGTTCGCGACGGGCGGATCGTCTCGAGCGCCGGAATCGTGTCCGGGATCGACATGGCTCTAGCGATGATCGAAGCACAGCACGGTCCGCTCGTGGCATCGCAAATCGCTCGCGAAATGGTCGTCTACATCCGCCGCGACGGTTCACAGCGCCAATCCAGTATCTATCTCGACTTTCGCACGCACATGAATCCGGGCGTTCATCGCGTGCAGGACTGGCTGATCCAGAACCCGCAGACAAAAGCATCACTGGAAAAACTCGCGGACATCAGCGGCATGAGCGCGCGCAATCTCACGCGACGGTTCCGGCAGGCAACCGGCGTATCGATCAGGGCCTACGCGACGCGGATCCGGCTGGAGATGGCGCGCACGCTTCGCAGCGATCCAACATTGTCAATGGAATCGATCGCGCGTCGATGCGGATTCAGCGATGCCCGGCAGTTGCGGCGGCTCTGGCACGCCGCGGAATAGCCCGTACTCCGTCTTCAACTGCTCCACTCGCGCATCGAGAAGCTTCACGACGTCCGTTAGCGGATCATCGAGATCGATGTCGAAGAATTGCTTCAGCAGCGTCGTTGCCGGAGCTGTGTAACCGTTGCGCATCATCGCCACATATTTCGGCGCGAACGCTTTTGGATTTGCGGTGTACATCGCGTACATCCGCAGGGCGATGATCCCGCCGTAAACGTAATTGATGTCATAGAACGGATCTTCGTACATAAGCGGAATCGTCATCCATTTCTGTTTCGACTGCGAGATCGAATAGCGCTCGTAGACGCGGAGCGTCAGCGCGTCGAGATCGTCTGCAGTGCGAATCGTGTCTGCCGTCACACCGTCATACACTGCTTCCTCTAACTCCGCTTCCGGCGCGACGTAGAACGCCACCATGCCTTTGCCATCGAGAAATTGTTCGAGATAGAACTGCTTCTCGGCTGAATTCG
>QHVY01000358.1:6260-8289 GCA_003223695.1 Acidobacteriota bacterium | reverse complement strand
GTGATCTCGACCGACCATTGTCCGTTCTGCTTCAAAGAGCAGAAGGAGCTGGGAAAAAACGACTTCTCGAAAATCCCGAACGGCGGGCCGGGCGTCGAGCATCGCATGTCGCTCGTCTACAACGGCGGGGTGGCGGAGGGGCGGATCTCACTCAACCGATTCGTGGAGCTGACATCGACGGCGGCAGCGAAAATCTTTGGCCTCTTTCCGAAGAAAGGGACGATCGCGGTGGGGTCCGACGCCGACATCGTCATCTTCGATCCAAATGAGGAGATGACAATTAGTGCGAAGAATCATCATATGAATGTTGATTATTCTGCCTACGAGGGCGTGCGGGTCAAGGGCGTGACCAAGACCGTGCTCTCGCGGGGTGACGTGGTCATTGAAGACGGAAAGTATGTTGCCAAGCCGGGACGAGGAGAATTTTTGAAGAGAGGGCTTTTCAATTCACCGAGATGAACGAGGAATGTTGAATGTTCAATGTTGAATGTTGAATGCGCTCTGCCTCATTTAACATTCAACATTCAACATTTAACATTCCCGTACTCCTATGATTGAAAACATCCAGCACGAAGACGGCCGCGTCGAGCTGCAGTCGTTAGACGACATCAAAGCGAGCCCTCTATTCAACGAAGATCTGGCTCCAGTCCCCGTTTCCCGCCGCAATTGGACGACCTACAACTACGCCGCGCTGTGGATCTCCATGGCGCACTGCATTCCGACGTACATGCTCTCATCGGGACTTATTGGCGCCGGCATGAACTGGTGGCAGGCGCTGATCACCATCCTTCTCGGCAACTCGATTGTTCTCGTTCCGATCCTTCTCAACTCCCATCCAGGAACAAAGTACGGGATCCCCTTTCCCGTGTTCGCGCGGGCGAGTTACGGCACGCACGGCTCGAACCTGCCGGCGCTCATGCGCGCGATCGTCGCCTGCGGCTGGTTCGGCATTCAAGCGTGGATCGGCGGGGCGGCGCTGCACACATTCTTCACTGCCATCTTTCCCGCGTGGCCCTCGCTTCTCGGCGACAAAATCGGAGGACACGCACCGACGGAATGGCTCTCATTCCTGCTCTTCTGGGGCATCAACATCCTGATCATCTATCGCGGCATGGATCTGCTGCGGAAAGTTGAGAACTGGGCTGCGCCATTCGTGCTGGTCATGACGGCGATCCTCCTCGCGTGGGCCATCTGGCGCGCGCACGGCCTCGGATATCTGCTGACCGAGAAAGGTAAATTCGCCACGTGGTCGCAATTCCGGCTGGTGTTCATTCCGTCGCTGACGGCGATGATCGGCTTCTGGGCCACGCTGTCGCTGAACATGCCCGACTTCACCCGTTTCGGCCGCAGCCAGCGCGAGCAGGCGATCGGGCAGACGGTGGCCCTGCCGACGACGATGACGGTTTTCGCGGCGATGGGCGTGATCATCACCTCCGCTGCGGTGATCATCTATCCGACGCTGCCGATGAACGAGCTGTGGGATCCGGTCAAGCTGGTCGCACAATTCAAAGCGCCTCTGGTGATCGCTATATCAATGTTTACTGTAGTAGTGGCTACATTAGCGGTGAACATCGCCGCGAATGTCGTCTCACCGGCGAACGACTTCGCGAATGCGTTCCCGAAGTGGATCTCCTTCCGCACCGGCGGCCTGATCACCGGAATTGTCGGAATCCTGATGCGCCCGTGGCGTCTTCTCGCCGACCCGAGCGGCTACATCTTCGCCTGGCTCCTCGGCTACTCCGGCGGATTGGGATCGATCGCCGGCGTGCTGATCGTCGATTACTGGATCGTTCGACGAAAACAGCTTGCCCTCGCCGATCTTTATCTGCCGCACGGTGCATACACCTACAACGGCGGCTGGAACTGGCGGGCTGTCACCGCAACGTTGTTAGGCTGCGCCGCCGCGTGGATCGGTGTGTTCGTGCCGGCGCTTCATCCTCTGTACGACTATGCGTGGTTCGTCGGGTTCGGCGTCGCGGCGGTCACACACTTGTTGTTGATGCGAGCCGTCCCGCCGGCGCGCGTCGCT
>QHVY01000358.1:0-6197 GCA_003223695.1 Acidobacteriota bacterium | reverse complement strand
ATGGGTCACCAGGTGTTGTTCTGCTCGATCTGAATCTCTATCGCGCGACCGGCGAGGCAAAGTACGTGGAGAAAGCGAAAGCTGCCGGCGACGATTTGCTCACTCGCATCGATGCCGCTGATGATCCAGGTCTGTATACGGGCGTCGCAGGAATTGGCTACTCACTGGTCGAGCTGTGGAAAACGACATCGGACGCGAAATATCGTGACGGCGCAACCCGCTGCGTCATCCGCATTCGTCAACTCGGCGAGAACACATTTGACATCATCTCCGGCACGGCGGGCATCGGTCTGTTTCTGCTCTACGCGTCACACGAGTTGCATGATCCGGAGGCGCTTGTCCTCGCGCGCTGCGCGGCCGATCGCCTCATGGAAACTCGCGCGGCGGAGACGGCCGGCGTCTCTTGGGCCGATACGACCTTCCAAGTGGTCATGCCTAATTTTTCGCATGGCACTGCTGGCGCTGCGTATTTCCTCGCGAGCATTTATCTCGATACGAAAGAGCGCCGTTATCTGGACGCGGCGCTGGAAGGCGGTCGTCACCTGATCTCGATCGCTGCGACCGAAGGCAATGAGTGCCTCATCTACCACCACACTCCAGGCGGCGAGAATCTCTACTACCTCGGCTGGTGTCACGGTCCGGCGGGAACTGCGCGTCTGTTTTACCGGCTGTATCAGGCGACGCACGATCCGAAGTGGCTGCAATGGGTCGACCGCGCCGCGCAAAGCATCATCGACAGCGGCATTCCCGAAAAGCACACGCCTGGATTCTGGAACAACGTAAGCGTCTGTTGCGGCTCGGCGGGCGTCGCGCGCTTTTTTCTCGATCTCTATCGCATTCGCGGGCCTCAGGCAGAACATCGAGTCAAGCCTGAGTTAATTGTTGCCCAAACGGGCTACATGCAAGGCGCGGCGGGAATCGCCAGTGTGCTCCTCGATGTCGACGCCGTCGAGCGCGGGAAATCTCCGCGCTTCACGCTGCCCGATTCGCCGTTCTAATGATCTTCGCCGGTCATAGTAAGCTTCAGATTTGAGACTCACACCCGGCACGAGAATCGGCGAGTACGAAATTGTCGGATTGCTCGGTGCCGGCGGCATGGGCGAAGTGTACCGCGCGCGCGATCCACGGATCGGGCGCGAAGTGGCAATCAAAGTTCTTCCCGCTTCGTTTGCCGCCGATCGCGAGCGCATCGCACGATTCGAGCAGGAGGCACGCGCGGCGGGCGTTCTCAATCATCCGAATCTGCTGACGATTTACGAGCTCGGGACGCACGACGGCTCGCCCTTCATCGTCTCGGAGCTTCTCGAAGGTCTGACGCTGCGCAGCCGCCTCGCCGCCGGTGCGATCTCCGAGCGCCGCGCGGTCGAATACGCAATCGAAATCGCGAACGGTCTCGCCGCCGCGCACGCGAAAGGGATTCTTCATGGCGATCTCAAACCCGAGAACATTTTCATTACCTCCGATGAACGGGTGAAGATTCTCGATTTCGGTCTGGCGAAACTCACGCAGGTCGAATTCGACGAGCAGACGCTTCACAAAACGGCGCCCGGTGTCGTCGCCGGCACGCCTGCGTACATGTCGCCCGAGCAGGTGCGCGGCGAGGCTGTTGACGTCCGATCGGACGTCTTTGCCCTCGGCACGATCCTCTACGAGATGCTGGGCGGTCGGCATCCGTTCCGCGCTGCATCGTCGGCCGAGACGATGCATGAGGTGCTGGCGGCCGATCCGCCGCCAATCGAAAAGCTGAGTCCATCACTGCAGCGGGTGCTGCGCCACTGCCTGGAGAAAAATCGTGAGCTAAGAGCGCACTCCGCACGCGACCTTGCCTTCGAGCTCCAGACGGTGTCCGGCTTTCACGAATCGCCGTCGCCGCGCAGACGGACCGCGTGGATCGCGATTGCGGCGCTCGTGATCGTTCTCGCAGCGGTCGTCTGGTTTGCGCAACGCCCGCACGTCAGCGGCGCCGCGCGCAGCGCAATCGACTCCCTAGCCGTGCTGCCGTTCGTGAATTCCACCAATGATCCGAAGAGTGATTATCTCAGCGATGGCGTGACCGACAGCATCATCAACAGTATGTCGCGACTCCCTCAGATCAAGGTCATGTCGCAAAGCACGATGTTCCGGTTCAAAGGCAAGAAGGTCGATCCTCAAGAAGTCGGACGGCAATTGAAGGTTCGCGCAGTGGTCGCCGGACGCGTGACGCAGCTCGCCGATCATCTGACGGTGGAGGCGGAGCTCGTCGATGTCCAGGATGGATCGCAGCTCTGGGGAGAACAGTACAACCGGCGGCTGTCGGACATCTTCGGCATCGAGGAAGAGCTCGCGCGCGACATCTCGCAGAAGCTACGACTCCGCCTAACGGGCCAACAGGAGCAGCGTCTGACAAAACGCTATACGGCGGACATGAAAGCGTACGAGCTGTACGTCAAAGGGCGCGAACACTGGAACAAACGCACGGCGGCTGATCTCGAAGCAGCGGTTCAGGACTTTGAGCAGGCAATCGCTCGTGATCCGAATTACGCGCTGGCGTACGCCGGTCTCGCAGACGCGTATGCCTTGCTTCCCTATTACGCCGACGTCTCCAACACCGCCGCTCGGCAGAACGCGAAATCGGCCGCAACCAAAGCGCTCCAGATCGATGATCAGCTCGGCGAGGCGCACGCAACGCTCGGTTTGTTATCTGACGAGGAATTGGATTGGGGCACTGACGAAAACCATTTCCGTCGGGCGATCGAGCTGAATCCAAATTACGCCACGGCCTACCAGTGGTACTCGGGCCATCTCGCCGCACAACGGAGATTTCCGCAAGCGCTGTCGATGATTGAACGTGCCGAGGCAGTCGATCCCCTTTCATCGATTATTAAAGTCTGGCTCGGAATCGCGAATTGGCACACCGGCAAGAGACCAAAAGCCTTTGCGGTCTATCAAGAGGCATTGCGTACGGATCCGAACTACGCGCAATTACATCTTTATTTTGGCCGATTTCTCTTCACTGACGGTCAGAGCTCGCAAGGATTGAAGGAAATCGAAACGGCGGATACGCTCTACGGCGGACGCAATCCCGACGCCCGCGCCGCGCTCGCCTATGCACTCGGCGCGAGCGGTAAGCGCGAAAAAGCGAGTTCGATTGCCCGCGAGCTAGAGGCGCTCCACCGTGCGAACCGCTGTCCGGCGTATGTCGTCGCCGAAGCATACGGAGGGTTCGATGATGACGCGGCCGCCCGATGGTTGCGCCGCGCGGCGGACGAGCGCGATCCGTTGCTTCAATACATCAACGGATCCTTCACAAGATGGGACTGCCCGCAGGTTAGAGCTGGATTGCGGTAAGCTTTTCACCCACCTAAAGGAGATCCCATGCCCCGAATCGTCAAATGCGGCCTCATTCAGACGTCGTTGGCGGCCGATGTCAAAGAGGACATCGAGAAGATTCGCGATGCGCAAGTCGAGCGCACGCTGAAGTACATCGATCAGGCCGGTCAGGAAGGCGTGCAGATGCTCTGCATGCAGGAAATCTTCACTGGACCGTATTTTTGCGCTGAACAGAGCACGCGCTGGTACGACGCGGTCGAGCACATTCCCGACGGCCCGACGACGAAACTGATGCAGGAGTACGCGAAGAAGTACAACATGGTCATCGTCGTCCCGCTGTACGAAGAGGAAGGGCCCGGCGTTTACTACAACACAGCCGCCGTCATTGACGCCGATGGCACCTACCTCGGCAAATATCGCAAGAATCACATTCCGCACACCGCGCCTGGATTCTGGGAAAAGTTCTACTTCCGTCCCGGCAACCTCGGCTATCCGGTGTTCGACACGAAATATGCGAAGGTCGGCGTCTACATCTGCTATGACCGTCACTTTCCCGAGGGGGCGCGTGAGCTCGGGTTGAATGGGGCGGAGGTCGTCTTCAATCCTTCGGCGACCGTCGCGGGGCTCAGTGAATACTTGTGGCGACTCGAGCAGCCGGCTCACGCGGTGGCGAATGGCTATTTCGTCGGCGCGATCAATCGCGTCGGCTTCGAAGCGCCGTGGAACATCGGCGAGTTTTACGGACAGAGCTACTTCTGCGATCCGCGCGGACAGATCCTGTCGATCGCCAAGCGCGACGAGAACGCGCTGGTCACCGCTGAGCTCGATCTCGACAAGATCCGCGAGGTGCGGCACACGTGGCAGTTTTATCGTGATCGGCGGCCCGAGACGTACGGCGGGCTCGTTCGACTGTAGAGGCTTTCACCACAGAGGACACAGAGATCACAGAGACGCCTCTGTGTCCTCTGTGATCTCTGTGGTGATTAAAGATGCGCGATTTCATCCACTTCGATATCAACGGCAAAACACACGAGATCCGCGGGCCGAACATCTTCACCACGCTAGCGAACTGGCTGCGCTACTCCGCCTGCGCAACCGGAACGAAGATCGTCTGCGAAGAAGGCGATTGTGGCGCCTGCACGGTGCTCGTTCGCCGCTCGGCAGACGAAGAATTCAAGCCCGTCAACTCGTGCATCCTGACGCTCGCGCAGATGGACGGCGCGTCAATCGTCACCGTCGAAGGCCTCGGCATGAACGCCGTGCAGCAGTCGATGATCGTTCATCACGGCGCGCAATGCGGCTATTGCACGCCGGGGTTCGTCGTGGCGATGAGCGGAATGTTCGAGTGCTGCGATCGCGTCACTGAAGCGGAGGTGCGCGACGGCCTAACAGGCAATCTTTGCCGTTGCACCGGCTATGAGCCGATCATCAAGGCCGCGCTGGCGGTCGACGGCAAGTCGATGCCCAAGCTGCGCGATGTCTATCCTGCCGTCCCCCCAAATGATGCTGTTCGAGTCGGCAGTTTCTTCTCGCCCACGACGCTCGCCGACGCGGTGCAATTCAAAGCGGCAAATCCTGGCTGTACGATCGTGCAGGGCGCAACGGATGTCGGAGTTTGGATCACAAAGCGCAACTTCACCGCGCCGGCGATGCTCTCCCTCGCGAAAATCTACGCGCTCAACGTCCTCGGCGAAGAGAATGGACACATCGCCGTCGGCGCGAATGTCTCGCTCACGGCATTCGAGGAGTTCATTCGCGATCGAATTCCGGAGCTCTACCGAATTCTTCACGTCTTCGGCTCCCCGCAGATCAAGAATGCCGGCACGCTCGTCGGCAACATCGCCAACGGCTCGCCGATCGGAGACACGCTGCCGTACCTCTTCGTCGCCGACGCACAGTTGGAGCTCGCGGGCACACATGGCACTCGTCTCGTGCCGATCAACGACTTCTACCTCGGCTACAAAAAATTTGACCTTCAGCCGGACGAAATCATCACCCGCGTTTTCGTTCCGGTGGTGAAGGACACGCTGAAGCTCTACAAAGTCTCGCGGCGGCGTGATCTCGATATCTCGGCCTTCACAGCGGCGATTCGGCTGCGCGTCAACAGCCACATCGAGGAAGCGCGCATCGCCTACGGCGGCGTCGCGCCGACCGTGATCCGTCTGCCGAAAACGGAATCGTTTCTTACCGGCAAAGTGCCGTCGCTCGACGTCTTCGAACGCGCCGGCGAGATCGCGCGGTCGGAAGTGAAGCCGATCTCTGATGTGCGTGGCTCGACCGAATATCGGTCGCAGCTCGCGGAAAACATCATGTCGAAGTTCTTTTGGGATGTCATTGACCCCTCATCCGCCGCTTCGCGGCACCTTCTCCCGAGGGAGAAGGCTGCTGGTAACGACGGCCCTCTCCCGCCGGGAGAGGGTGGTCCTGAGCGGAGCGAAGGACCGGGTGAGGGGCACGCGGTCGGCAAGAACATACCGCACGATTCCGCGCGCGGGCACGTCACGGGCGAATCGCTTTACGTCGACGATGTGCCGTTCGCGCGCAACGAGGTACTCGTCGATTTTTTCTGGTCGCCGGTCGCACATGGGCGGATTCGCTCGCTCGACACGACTGCCGCGTGCCGAGTGCCCGGCGTGGTCGCGCTGTACACCTACACTGATCTCGCGCACAACCTCTTCGGTCCGATCATCAAAGACGAGATTCTGATCGCTGAGGATGTGGTCACGTTCATCGGTCAGCCGATCGTGGTGATCGCCGCGGAGACTCGTGAAGCGCTCCGCGAAGCGAAAGCGGCGATCAAAATCGACATCGAGAAGCTCGAGCCAGTTTTCACAATCGACGAAGCGAAACGCCGCAAGCAGTTCATCGGGCCGACGCGGCACATCATC
>QHVY01000357.1 GCA_003223695.1 Acidobacteriota bacterium | reverse complement strand
CGGTTGCTGCTGAACGCGGATGCGCTGCCCCTGCTTCCGCAGCTCCAGCGCGCGCACGTCCAGTTCAAAAATGCCGAAACGGACGATATTCGAGTGGCCGGACGCTGCAGGGACGGAGGCGCTCATGATGAGGAGGGCGCGATTCTATCGCACCACGTAGACGCAAGGGCCTTCGGCCACCCTCACCTTGCGCAGCGGAAGAACCGCCCGATCATCACTTCTGGATGAACGCCACGATGTCGTTCGATGGCTGCTCCGCGGACGGCCGTTGGAGATACATCATGTGCCCGCGGTCACGACATGGAGGCGGCGCTGAAGAGCAAATCAGCGGACGCCTGCTCGGTCGGAAACATGATGATCGCTTCGCAGGCCGTCAGCGATCAGATCAAAGCGCAGAAGGAATCGCTGCAGCAAAAACTCGAATCGGTGCTCACGCCCGATCAAAAGACGAAGTACGAAGCGTTCCAGGCAGCGCAGCCGCGCACACTCGAGCGGCGGAAAATCGGCCGCGAATAAATTCACGCCGGTACAATGCGAGGTGATGAGCGAGACCGCCATCACCCCGCGCTGGCTCTGCCGCACCGAAGAAGAAACAATCGCGGTCGGACGGGAGATCGCGCACGCGCTCGCTCCCGACGCAGTGGTCCACCTCGTCGGCGACCTCGGTAGCGGCAAGACCTTTCTCGCACGCGCGATCGCCGCAGAGCTTGGAGCCGATCCGGGCGAAGTGGCGTCGCCATCGTTTGCCATCGTGCATGAATACCCGCGGCCGAGCGGGCCGCCGATCATTCATATTGATGGATATCGCCTCTCCGGGAGTCGCCGCGAGTGGCTGGAGATCGGCATTCCCGAGCTGCTCGCGCAGCCGGGAATCAAATTGATCGAGTGGCCAAAGCGCGAGTTCGAGGAATTCGAGGACTCGCACGTGGAAGTGACGATTCAGGTGCTCGACGATGGATCGCGCGCGATCAGCGCCGGCTGATCGTCGTGATCGTCACCATGGCGCCCTTTCGCAATTCTGCGATTTTCGCGCGGTACTTCTTCGCCTCATCGAGCTTTCCGGCGCGGTCTGCGGCCTGCGCAGCGAGCGAGAGTCCGTTATAGCGATTCGGCGCGTCGCGCAGCGCGTGTTCGAGGAGCATTTCACTAAGAAGCTCGCGGGCTGGAACGATCGATCCGGGAGTCACCGGATGTTTTTCGGTGGACGCTTCCAGATCCGCGGCGGCTCGCATCAGTTTGAGGTCGTGGGCAAGCCAGGCGGCAGCGCCGAGGCGCTGAATCTCCACCTGGTCCGCCCAGTAGTGATCGTTCTTTTCAATGAGCGCTTGATGAATTGTCACCAAGCGATCGATCGCGCGCTGCGCAATCTCCGGCTGATTCGAGCGCGCCGCTCCGAGCGCAATCGCGAAATGCACATTCGCCTCGGCATAGAGGAACCTGTCCCACGCGACGTTTGCACCCGGAAGCGTCAACGCCGCGGCTTCTTTCCACTGCCGTCGTTCGATCGCATAACGGGCGGGTACCGCCGTAAGAGCGTACGCAGCGCCGGGATTGTTCGGATTGTCGACTTTCGAAATTTCGCTCAAGCGGTCGCGAAGTGCGCGCGCTTTCTCATCCTGCCCGCGTTGCAGATACGCGTACACGAGATAGTCGACAGCATGGAGCTCGTCGAATGCTGTTGCTCCCGGCATCGCGCGTGCCATGTAGTTGCGCGCCTTTTCGGCTGAGGCGAGATTCGATGTGATCGACTCATCCCACAATCCGAGGCGTGTGAAAATGTGCGAGGGCATGTGCAACGCGTGCGGCGACCCGGGAGCCAGCTTTGCGTAATTTCGCGCTGCCGGCAGAGCGAGGTTGGCGAGCTCCGGGTAATCGAAACTGTGAATGATGTAATGCGCGATGCCGGGATGCTGCGGTTCGAGCGGAAGAACCCGATTCAGGATCTCTCCCGCTTTTTTCTGATTCGTGTATGTCTTGTCCTTCGGATCGGAGATTCCGAGAAGTGCGAGGGCATGGAAGATCGCGGCCTCGTGATCATTCGGGTTCGCCGCCGCAACCGCGTCCATCGCTTTTTCATACGCCACCATGCGCGCGTGGTGATCGAGCGTGTCGGAGCCGGCGTAATACGAATTGATCGCATCGATGTAAGCGCGCTCGCGATTACTCTTCGCCCCTGTTTCTTTCGCTCTCTGCGCCGCGTCGAGTCCGGCTTTCAATTCGCCCGGCGTTGGCGGCGCCCAAACGGGATGCAGATTCGCCATGGCCACGCCCCACCACGCCATTCCGCATTGCGGATCGGCATCGGCCGCTCGTCGGAATGATTTCTCGGCTTCGACGTACCAGAACGAATGGAGCAGCGCGTCGGCATGATCGATTTGCTTCTGCGCCACTTCGTTGCAGGAGGTCGTCAAGTGCGCCTTCCCGATGTTTCCAAGATCAAGCTCGTGCTCATGCTCGTGAGCGAAAAGAGAAACGGGAATTAGAGCGGCGAGAAAAACAGCAGGCAATCGCATCAGCGCCTCCAGTAATTGAGAATGGGTATTTTACGAGATCATGGACAGCGTGAGATCCGAGGCTCTGTGTGAGGACCGGCTTCAGCCGGTCTGTGGCCGGTTAAAACCGGCCCACACACTGCTGGTGGCCGTCGCGGCGTGGGGGGCCGCGGCAGCGATCACCATCGCCACGCTGTTCCCCGCCGACGCCCGTCCGGGCCAGCTTCCGGGCAATATGGCGGCGCGCAATCTCGATTCCCGGGGGCCGCTTCACGGCATCGAAGTTCTGATCGTTGTCCCGTTGCTCGTGACTCTCGCCGCTCGGCGCCCCGCACGGCGGATCGCCGCCGACGCGAGTCCCTGGGCGGTGATCGCCATCTCGCTGGCGCTTTTTTCCGGCTTGTGGATCGCTCTCGCCGATCCGTTCGATTCCCTAATCATTCTTCTCGTCCCTCCCTCGGCCGCCGCGGTTCTGGCGGCGCTGCGCAAGCGTGAACCGCGGTTCACCTCGCACGACATCGTTCTCGTTCCCGCCGTGCTGGCGATCGTCGTTCTCCTGGCGAAAATTACGCCGCTCTCGTTTGTGCACATCGTGCTGATTGCCGCGGCGATCGTCGTCGCTGCGAGGCTGATGATCAACGTTCGCCCTCGGCCGCGATGGCTCGTCGCATTCGTCGTCTATCCGCTGTTCGCTGTCGCTTTGCTCAGCGTGTTTCGTTCGCCCGGGCCGCCGCTCATCAACCTGTTCGAAGATGGTCACTCGCTCATGCCGGCTTCGGAGATGCTGCACGGCAAACGGGCCTATCGCGATATCGTTCCCGGCCACGGCCTCATCTCCGATGGGCTGCTCGACTTCGTTGCG
>QHVY01000176.1 GCA_003223695.1 Acidobacteriota bacterium | reverse complement strand
ACGAATGCGTATCCGGCTTCGCCCATGCGCTTCAGACGTTCGCGATCGCCCAACAAATCGACTAACGCATCTACCATCCTCGGGATGTCGGAAGCGACGATGCGTCCCGCTCCGGCAGTTTCGACTTCCGGAAAGTTGCAACCGGGCGAGAGCATCACCGCGGTCCTGTTCGCGAGCGCCTCGAGCACAGCCATTGAGAAGCCTTCACCCACAGAAGGCAGGCAGAAAAGGTCGGAGCGCGCGAGCATGTCATCTTTATCGGTTCCAGTGAGCATGCCTGTAAAAACAATTCGGTTCTTCAAATCGTGATCAGCCAATCGCAGTTGCCATTCGGATATCAGCCGAGATTCGTCCGGACCGGCCATGACAAGAACGGCTTCCGGGACGCGACGCGCGGCATCCATGAACGCATGCAGCAGAATGGCAGCTCCCTTGATCGGGTGCAGACGCCCGAGAAACAGCACCACGGGTGCGGTCCGCGGAATTCCAAAACGCTGTTCGACCCGTTCGCTCGCCCCTTCGAGGGGTGCCGGAACGTCGACACCGTTCGGCACGATCTCGCACGGTGTGGCGACGCCGAGTAAACGAAACGCGCGCTGCTCGCCGTCGGTGAGAGCGATGAGCGTGGTCGCGCGACGCATGATCGGCCTTTCGATCGCCGCGATGTAGAGCCGTTTCTTCGCGCCGCGAAACCGCAAACGGGCTTCATTGAAGATTCCTCGCTGGTGATAGAAGAGCGGTTTGTTGTATCGAAATGCCGCGTGCGCCGCCGCATAAGAGGGATAGACGAACGGCATTTGTGTGTCAACCATGTCAACCGAAGGCACCAAGCGGTTCAGAGCGTCACGCATTGCAGGGCAATACAGAAATCCGATAGATCGCGAAAGATAGGGAACGAACGGTAGCCATTTCTGAAGCGGCTCCTGACGACGAAAATACCAGACCTCTACGCCTTCGACATCGATCGGCCGATCTGTCGGGACGTCGAGATCCTCGTCCAGATTCGAGTTCGACGTGAAGACCGTAACACGATGCCCTTTCCGCACGAGCATCTCCGCCGCCGCTGAAACAGAGAGAACCGGACCGCCGACGCGATAGGCCGGCTTGTAAGCATGTACCGCGTAGAGAATGTTCACGTCAACGGACCCCATGACCGCAGAGATGACCTCTCCGATACACCTTCACCTCGCGGAGAGCTGCTTCACGAAACCAGCGATCGAGCGTCGCGGTCGATTGTGGCTGATCGTAAGCGGGGCCAAACATGTCGAATGTATTCAGGACGGCCCATTCAGTGATTTGAGCCGGCGAAAGCGCAGGATAATCGGGTGCATGGTTGACGACCGGCACTGCGTAACGCAGACGGCGCCCGATCACCGGAATCTTCGCGAGCATCGCACTTACAGGAAGCATCCACGGCACGAGACGTTCGACGGCGCGCAAAAGAGTCTGTGGATTCATGCGCTTCGTGATCGGCCGCAGCCAGTACTTCGGCCAGAGGTAATTGAGCACGACGGCGGGATAGACATCAACGGCGATTTTTCCGCCGGGCTTGAGCTGTTCCGGCAGCGACATGAAAGCGCCGCGGACATCAGGAGTATGCTGCAGCACTCCGAGGCAATACACAAAATCGAAGGAACCGCGACGAAACGGTAGGTGGTAAATGTCGGCCTGCACGACATCCACCCGCGAATTCGGACTAAGATTCGCATAGCAGGCCTCGACAGCGGACGAGTAATCGACCGCCACCACCCGCGCGCCAGTCGAAAGCGTCACTTCGGCGAACCTTCCTGCGCCGCATCCGACATCAAGAACCGACTTGCCGCACAGCTCTTCCGGTTTCCATTCGGTGGAAAAGAACAGGCGCTCTCGCGAGATCGCAACGCCGGTGTGGCTGTCCAATTGCGTCTTTCGAAATCGATTCCACTGGAACCCGAAATTGCCCGCGTAATTCTTGGCGGGCACGAATCGAGGAATGAAGCGGATGATTGGATATGTCCGCGAGCAGGCGATGCATTGAAGTTCACCGTTTTCGATTTCGCCGAGACTTTCCTCTGCACAAACGACGCGGAGATCGTTTAGACAATCGGGACAGCAGAGAATGTCGAGGAGCTCGCGTTTCACTTACAGGGATGGGCGATATTCGCGCCGCCAGAGCTCGAAGAGCGTTAGAGCGAAGATCCGATGTGTATTTCCGAGGCCACGCTCCTGGCCGGAGATGAGCGATCGAATGGCGTTCGGATCGAACAGCGACGCGTCTGCTTGCGTCAGCACGTCACGCATATAGCGGCCCCAATCGCCGGCGAACCACTTGTGCAGCGGAATTGAGAAGCCCTGTTTGCGCGTGATGTCGAGCTGCGGCGGAAGGAGCTTCCGCGCGAGCTTTCGCAGGAGCACTTTGCGCTTTCCGCGCCACGCACGCAGATGATCGGGAACGCGTCCGTACGCAAACTCGATGATGCGCGGATCGAGCAGCGGCGCGCGAACTTCGAGCGACGTCAACATGCTCGCGCGGTCCACCTTGACCAGGATGTCATCGACGAGGTAACTGCGAAAATCCATGGCCATCGATCGTTGAACGGCAGTGCGGCCGATGCCCAACCCCGCCTTCGCGTATTCCGGCGACTCGTCGACCGCAATCCCGGATGGGGCAAGCAGACGCCTCCGCGCCTCGACGTCGAAATAGACATTTGCGTGAGCGATGCTCCAGTCGATATCACGGCCTGTGCCCAGGAGATAGTTGCGTCCCCGAATACCGACCGGAAGCGCGCGGCCGAAGGCGCTGGTCACGGCGCGGAGCGGCGACGGAATCATCTTGCGGATGATGTCCTGCCGGCGAACCCATTCGTAGTGTAGATAGCCGCCGAAAAGCTCGTCTCCGCCGTCTCCGCCTAACGCGACCTTCGCGTCACGCCTGATCAGCCGCGACACCAGAAATGTCGGTACCATCGAGGAGTCCGCCATCGGTTCGTCGTACTGACGCGCCAGTTCTGGCAACAGGTCAATGGTCGCCGGTTCCGCGGCCACCTCGACGTGTTCCGTTCCGAAATGTTTGGCAACCATGCGGGCGTATGGCGCCTCGTCAAATGTCCCGTGCCCAGGAAACGAAATATTGAACGTTCGCGGACGCGCCGACACGCGCGCGGCCATCGCAGTGACGAGACTCGAGTCGATGCCGCCGCTGAGCATGATCCCGACCGGCACGTCGGCGATCATCCGCAGCCGTACCGAGTCGAGCAGCAGACTCTCGAATTCTTCGAGCAGTTCTTCTTCGCTGGCAACGCGACCATTCATCGGTTGCGGCAAATTCCAGTACGGCCATACGCGAACGGAATCCGTCCCCAGCTCGTAGGTCATCGCGCATCCTTGCGGCAGCTTCTGCACGCCGCGGAGGATGCACGAGTCGCCCGGGATGTATCCGAACGCAAGATATTGATTGAGGGCGAAGTGATCGACGGACGGTCGAAACTCTGGATCCTTCATGAGCGCTTTGAGTTCCGAGGCGAAGGCAAAACGTCCGCTGCGATGGCAGTAAAAGAGCGGTTTTTCCCCCGCGCGGTCTCGCGCGAGGAACAGCCGCTGGCGGTCGAGATCGAACAATGCGAGGGCGAACATTCCGTTCAGCTTCTTCAGGCAATCGAGATCCCACTCCCGATACGCTTCGAGAATGACCTCGGTATCTGTGGCAGTGTGGAACTCATGGCCGAGTTGCTGGAGCTCCACGCGAAGTTCCTTGAAGTTGTAAATCTCACCGTTGAACGAAATCCATAGCCGGCCGGCCGCGTCCTTCATTGGCTGATGCCCGGCCGGTGACAGATCGATGATCGATAGCCGCCGGTGCGCGAGGCCCACCCGCCCGTCCGGCGAGCACCACATTCCTTCATCGTCCGGACCGCGATGCTGCATCGTGCGAATCATCGATTGCAGTACGTCGGGATCGGCGCGACGTCCGTCCGTACGAGCGATACCACAGATTCCGCACATTCCTCTGTCTTTATCCTTCAGCCAATGATTTCGCGATAAATCTGTTCGTACTGCGAGGCGATTTCATCTTCCGACCGCGATGAAATGCCATGGCGCGCCCGCACTGCACGGGCTTTCGCCTCGCCTCGATTTCTCAACGCCTCGGCAATTCCGGAGCGGATCGACTGCGGCGAGGAGCCGTCGACGAACCATGCTGCGTCTTCGGCGAACTCGGCGCGATGACCGGGAATGTCGGATAGAATCAGCGGCGTCCCAGCCGCTGCTGCCTCGAGGGCAACGTTCGGGCTTCCCTCGAACGTGCTGATTGCCGTGACCGCCGATGCGCGCTTCATCCACGACCACACATTCGTAACGTTTCCGAGGAATCGCGTCCGAGAGTCGATGCCGAGCTCGTGCGCCTTGCGTTCCAGTTCCGCGCGTAACGGTCCGTCGCCGCAGAACACTGCTGTGACGTCGCGCGTATGCAGCAGAGGAGCGAGCGCATCGAGAAGATTGAAAAGATTCTTTTCGGCGCTGAAACGTCCAGCGTACAACACGACGTCACCAGGAATGACATCATCGACGGCGGATGCCGCCTCGATCTCCGAGACGGGAACGATGTTTGGAACAACTCGGATACAGCCGGCATTGGGAGCCATGCGGTGCCAGTAGTCGGCGCCGCCAATCGAGTTAGCCACAATGGCATTGGCTCGCCGCCCGGCAGCGATGCGGAGACGATGACGCAGCACTGGCGGATATGCCTCTGCATTGCTGCGCTCGCTCAATATCCATGGAATTCGAAGTGTCGTGGCGGTCATGCCCGCAACGATGTCCATTTGCGTGAGAAACGTATGCACAATGTCTGGCTGCAAGCGATGGCACAGCGCGCCGATTCCGAAAAAAGAGGATGGGTCGTACTTGAACCGCGGCGCGACGCGATGCATTTGTGCCGTGACGGCGCCGTCGTAATCACCGGCCAGCGCGGTCACAATGTGCAGATCGATTCCTCGGCGCACCAAAGCCGACGCCATTCGAAGAAGCTGGCCTTCGGTGCCGCCGACACTCATCTTCCAGATGCATTGAAGAACTCGCATCAGGTCCGCGATGCGGACAACGGCTTTCGAGCGATCACGTAGAGAGCGGACGTTCGCAAATCGTCGTCGGTCAAGTCGCCAAACTCAGATGCGAGCTCATTGCGCTTCGCCGCCACCGCCGTTTGCGGCATTTGCTGCACGATGTCGAATCCATGACGTCGCATTGATTCGAGATGTTTGGACGCCGGCAGCCGGTTGATCAGATAAGGACGCCGCCCTTTGACGATGCGCCACAACCATCCAGGAACGGTCCAGTGCCCGAACCAATCTCGTGTGAGGCTGTGACTGCGAAAATCGATTTGATGCGACATCACACCGCCGGGTCTAAGCCATTGGAACAATGCATCGTACGTCGCATCGATGTCCTCCACATGCTCGAGCACCGCCTGCGAAAAAACGAGATCGACACTGCCAGTCTCCACCACCGAAGCCTCGTTCCACGGAGCGAAGTAGCGCACTTCGACGTGGTCGCGGACGCCTAACGCGACCGCCGCTCGGATCGCGTCGAGACGGGCCGGTGCCATTGACTGCTGTAGATGACCGTTGTCGAGTACAGCGCCCGGAAAATGCTGTGAAGGAATTGGAGGCCAGATTTCAGGAAACTCGTCATCGCCGGGGATGTTCTGCCGAGCCTTGAAGAGCCCCACAAGGCACTCCAGTGTTCGAACATTGGATGAGGTTCGCGCATGCGGAATCGCGTCGAAAGCAAAGTAGCGATCGGCGCCTGTCAGCATGGCGGCAAGACCAATCCCAAGGGAATCGCCGGGTCCGAGCTCGGCAACGGATTCGAATTGCGTGCGAATGCCGGCGTCATGCAGCCTCACGAGATGGCGCAGCCATGCGGAGTAGCAATAGCGAGTCGAGTTTGTCCCACCGGACCCGCTGCACGCGAATCGCGTCACGCCGGGGATAAAGGTCGCACTGCCTTTCAGTAAGACGATCGGCCTGATCTGCAATTGAGATCCATCAAATTCTCGTCGCTGTCTTCATTGTGCGGTCCTTTGTCGATCGATACGCGTGACCGCCTTCTGACTGCTCATGCCGCGTTCAATGAGGTCGGCGGCTCGCTGCAGCAACTGGGCGATTCGATAATCGGCCAGGACGCGGCGATGTCCGCCCTGCGCAATCCGAACGCGTTCTTGTGGGCGGTCGAGATACCACTTGATTTTTGCGACGAGATCATCCAGAGCGCCATATCGTTCGATCTCCTCTCCAACATGAAAAAATCGTTCGAGGTACTCGCCGCCGTCCGAAATCTGCATGACGCCATTGGCAGGCAGATCGAAGAGACGATAATTCCCGACGGAGTCGTCGCCGCGGTTGTGGATATTCACGCCGATCTTCGTGCGCTGATACAGCGGGACATACTGATCAAAAGGAATTGGCCTCACCCAGCCAGGGAAACCATACCTGACGTTAAAGTACACGTTACGTTTCAGATTCGTGAGACCGTGCAGGCGCAGCTTCGACCCGAGCTCCTTCTTTAAAGCGGCAAGAACTGGCATTTTATTGATGTGCATAGTTCCAACGAAAAGCACGTCGATATCGCGATCGCGGTGGAACAGCTCGCTCTCACTCATCGAAGGATCGTAATTCGCCTGGAAAATGCCCAGCGGCCAGAAGTCGGCCCTTTTCGCGCCACAATAATGCAGCTTTTCTTCCATGGAAAAGTCGCGGCTGTACGCGGGCGAGTGATAGAGCACGTGATCAAAGGCGTGCAGATATGCAAAGTCACGGTCGTAAGCTGCGATCGGCCCGTCCGATGTTCTCAGCACCTTGTAGACAGAGATGTTGCGTAGATAATCGGGATGATATGGGTTTTGATTATCGACAATGACGGCGTCGATCGCGTGCCGCGCGAGCAACGCCTCGAAGTCGTGGTAGAGCCGCATTAGGCCGGAGTGTCGGTCGTGGTACAGATTGTCGAGAAGCTGTGCTCGAACATAGAGTCGTGTCGGCACGTACGGCTCGTGATTGAAGGGAATGAAGACGTGCCGTTCATTAGAAGCCGCGGCGATCTCCCGCGCCCAGTAGTCGGCCTCAAAGCCACGCTTATTGAAGGAATAAAGAATTCTCAATGGGAGCTCGGGCCTAACGCAAGCACGTTCGTCGAAACAGTCAAACCAGGGTCATGCTCGGGAAGACGGGCTCGCAATTCTGCGAGCGACAAACCCTCACGGGTTCGAAGATCGTGAAATGAGTACCCAAGGTCCTGGAGAAAACGGAATGGATTGCGGGCGTCGTCTGCAAAGTGCACCCACATCGCTTCCATGACGAATCGGGGCAGGCTGCGGGACACGATGCTGCGCGCGCCGAGAAGTGCTGAATATTCGTTTCCGTCGACGTCGATCTTGATCACATCGATGGAGTTGATGCCCCGCTCTGCGCACCAATCGTCGAGGCGGAGGAAATCCACAATGCTTTCGCCATCCTTGCGTCCTCCCTCCGTTCTCCAGCTCGCCCGGAAATCGACGCGTTGCTCCGGTACGTGCCGGTCCGACAGAGCGGCCTTGACCGGCACAATCCACGAAATCGTGTTCAGCGACAGATTGCGCTGCAGCTTTCGCCATCCGTAATCCGTTGGCTCGAAGGCAATGACTCGCCCCTGCGGCCCCACCAGCGAGGCGAGAAGCATCGTGTGGGCACCAATGTTTGCACCGATATCGACCACCGTCATGCCCGGCTTTGTCTCGCGGCGCAACGCGAGGGCGACATCGGGTTCGAACTGATGCAAATACAGGCGCAAGTCAATGTCTTCGCCGAGATCGAGCTCGAATCGAGCGCCGTCGACTTCTACGATTGCGTGACGATTGCGCACGAGCCGCGCAAAAAGGTCGTAATACATTTTGCGAAGCGATTGTGAGGACGTCGCATAATACGTGCGCTTCGCGATCGATAGTAACGACGAACGCATTACGGAACCCGATTCGCACGAGGGAGTGCTGGTTCGCCACTGTGCCAACGAAGGAGAGCTGAACCGATGTACCGCGGACCCCATAGTGGAATGACCGACGGCTGAATCCGGCAAGCATGTGAAAACGCAACACTCGACCGCCTGGCACCCTGCCGGGCGCCGGCACACGCGACACGAGCCAGACTTACGGCTCGATGAGTGCGGATTTCTGGATCTGTGACGGCTTCGGGGTATCGCTCGGAGAAGCGACGAAAGATCCGAATGTCTGCCACCGCCAGACAACCGAGATCCGCCGGAGGGTCGAAGTTCGCCGGATTGTTCACCGCCATCCACGCTTCCAAGCCGGCTTGTACGAGATCTTCCGATTGGAGCCAGCGCCGGCGGTTCTCTAGAAGAACTCCTTGAACGCGCGCGACGTCCTCGGCGCGGTACATCCTCGAGACAGAGAGCGCGCTCGAGCGCAACGTCACGAGGACGTTTGGAAGGTTGCGCACCTCGTAATCGGCTGCGACCCGTGACCACAGCTCGAAATCCTGATTCGTGCGAAATGTCTCGTTGTAACCCGCCAATTGCTGCCACACAACGCTGCGCCGGAACATCACAGAGGTATGAACGAACGGATTGTCAAACATGAGCTGCCAGCGAATACCGAGTGCCCCGGTCGCTTTCGGCCATCCGCGGAAGGGAGTCGCCCATCCGTTGATATCGACGTGCTTGCTCTGCGCGCCTAAGAGGACGACGGCCGGATTCGCGTCAAGAAATGTGATCTGCCGAGTAAAGCGTTCCGGATGGGAAATGTCATCCGCATCCTGACGGGCAATAAGATCACCTCGCGCCAACTCGAGAGCGATGTTCAATGAACGTGTAAGACCGAGATTCGACTTGTTACGGATCACTCTGATGCGTGAGTCG
>QHVY01000175.1:3997-13455 GCA_003223695.1 Acidobacteriota bacterium | reverse complement strand
TTGGGTCGAGTTACGGCGCAGCTGGATCGCTTGTGGTCGTTCTTCTTTGGGCCTGCTTGTCAGCGCAGATCTTTTTCTTCGGCCTGGAGTTCACGCACGTCTACGCCGGACGCGATCCTGCCGCTCGCCCTGCTGGAAAATCTGTTCAGAACGGGACGGTCAAAAAGCAACGATCAGCGCCATGATTGCATGACCCACGAAAGGGGCTCGAATCATGTCGGTGTCAAAATGGTCCTTCAACAAATTCGTCTTCACCTTTGGAGCCGGCGTCTTCACGGGTGCCGTCCTTGCGCTGCTGTATACGCCGATCACCGGAAAAAAGCTGCAGAAGAAAGTCGCCGACTTGACCGATAGAGTCATCGACAAGGTGGACGATGTGCAGCAGTCGGTCCGCAAAATCGCACACGTACGAACCAAGTGACACGTCGGTCAAGAGGAGCGGCGATCGCTCGATGCCTCTTCTGTGCAAAAGTGGACAGTTGCCGATCGCGATTCAAGGTACCGTTCTCCATGATGCTCGTGAAAAACTTCTTTGATGAGATCCGCGTTTTCGCCGGAGTAGCGGAGCGAACCGGCGTGCAATTAGAACGCGACGTTGTGCGTCGCAGCGGCGGTTGCTGCACAAGCCTCACTCAGCTGATCAGAAAAGCGCGCGAGTCGGGCGATGGTTACTTTTATCTGCCGCTGACGCTTTGGCCGGCGGACACCGAACGTGTGCAGTTGCAAAAAAGCTGGGTCGTGGTGTCGCCATCCTCACATCTCCGCGAGTCGCACTGATCGGTGGCAAACGATCAAATTGTGAATACGTCATCCTGGCTGTGTAGGACAGGCCTGCGGCCTGCCGAGCTCCGGCCGATGTTCATGATGATCGGAATTCGGCACGGCGCAGCCGTGCCCTACACAAGCTCGGGCCAGTTGGCTGCGTGCACCGAGAGGGCGATAAATACGAGCAGAATCTTCCGCATGGTATCGATGGTACCTATCGCGAAGTTCAAGTCGAGTAACAGTCACGCTGCGACCGGGGCGAGGACGCTCGGATTCTCCAGGCAATCTCTCAGGGTCGTCAGAACTGTATCGAGGTCGAAAGGTTTCGCGATGACTCCGCAGACTTGTTTCTCGAGGACATCGACACGCGCTTTGTGAGTGTTGCTTGCAGTGACGACGATCATCGGAATCCGCAGCAGTGAGCGGTCGGCTGCTCGCTCGCGCAAGACATCCCAGCCGGACACTTCAGGCATCACCAGATCCATGATGACGATATCGGGGCTGCCAGCGCGCATTGCCGCAAGGGCTTCGCGCCCGTTGCACGCTTCCAGCGTTTGATAGCCCTGGCGCCGCAGCGTTACAACCAATAAGCGTCGAATGCTTGGATCGTCATCCACGACGAGTACGCAATGCTTAGGGAACAGGTCCATTTCTCAACCCTCTTTTCTCCTGAAGGCAGTCGGACCTGATGTGTGGAAAGGCCGCTGAAGGCAGGTATTGATTCGTGACGCGTTTCTCGTGCCAGAGATCTTTGCGACGCGCGGGCCTGCGAAAAGGGACCACACCACAACCCACGGTTTCTGCAACTCGACACGCTCGGTGTCCGCAGGCGCGAGGTCGTCGAACACGACGACACCTTCAAGAAGCTCGGCTTGAAGTCGTTGTGGGCGTTGACCCCGCGTTCGCACCCTCTTCGCCGGCCCGTGGCACGCTGCGATCATAAATTTCGCGCAGCAACTCGTCGGCCGCTTCGTCGCTTTGCTTCGCGGCGTCTGCGACTCTGCCGGCCACGACGGCATAGTCCTCCTTACGCAATGTGGAGGCCCATCGGCCAACCGGTCCGCCGGTGAACCGCTGATTGGAATTTGCCGCGTCGACGCGTGCGAGCGCACGATAAAAGCTGTTCATCCGTTCCTCGTCGTCCACGACGACATCGCGTCCAGCCATCCAGCCGACGAACGCAAAGACGAACGCCAGCGCGCCGGCGAGAAGGAAGTGGTTCTTCAGCATGGTGATGCCGACAACTGCCACACACGCGGCAATCAGCACGCCACGCGTAATCGAGATCCGCCAAAAGGGCATCTGCTGTTTCCCTTTGCCGAAGCGGTATCGAATCGAGTTGCCTGTATAAAGGAGAAAGACCACGATGAACACTGCAATCGATAAGAGAAGAATTGTGCGCCTCCCGACCTTTGATCAATGAAGATGCAGGAGCGAAGCCGAAAGACCGGAATCCTGCAGCTTTCGCAGAATCTTTCAGCTCAGGTCGTCGATCGTATTCGCGGATTGCGCGTCGTTCTCTTCCCTGTGCAATTGGGCATCAAACGATACAGAAACGGGGCGAGAAACACCGCGAGAACGCCAATGAATACCAGTCCGAAAAACAAGGCGTAGAACGAAGCGAACACTTTCGCTGCATTGCTGTGAAGCGGATCGGCCGGTCCCATGCACCCAAGAAATCATCGATGCATTTGAGCAGTGCGTTCACCCCCGTGAGTCCGCCGATGGAGTGATCGCCTGCGATTCCCGCGGATAGGGCGACAGCGATCGCGGCCGCTGCTTTCGATGTTCATATATTTTCCGCTCGCCGGTCACACCTCACGGCCGATAGATTCGGATGAATTGCCTTGACGCCGTCGATTCTGGCGAGAATGGCGATGGCGAGATCGCTCTGCGGATCGCGGCGAACGCTCCCGGTCATTCGGATGACGCCGCGTTCCGAGTTCACGCGAAACCTGCAGCCCTCGAGCGCCGGCTCGAGCTCCTGTTGTCGCCGGCCGGTGTACACGACTGCCGCGTCGTCGGACGCATCGTCATATGCCTTCCATGCATTTGGCGGAAACCGAGCATGACCGGCGGCGCTCTGCGGCCACGTCAGCCCGGCCGCGCACGCTAAACCGCTTCTCCTGGTGCGTCGTGTTCGGGAACAGTTCCCGATCTAGTCGTGAAGGATCACGTTGAGCAACGAGCTGTGAACTTCCAGGCCGCCGTTGTAATCGATGAATCCGAGCTTTCGAAAGCGGTTCATGAAGAAATTCACCCGCGATCGGGTCGTGCCGATCATCTCCGCGAGGACTTCCTGACTGATCTTCGGAATCACGTTTTCCGGCTTGCCTTCCTTGCCGAAGCGGGCGAGAAGCAACAGAATCCGCGCCAGCCGCTTTTCGCTGGAATTGAATAGCTGGTCGACGAGGTCCGCCTGAATGCGAACGTTGCGTGCAAGCAGAAACGCGACGAAGACATCGGCGAAGGCGTGCTCCTCGTGCAGCACCCTGACGATCTCCTTTCTTTCGATGCGCATCAGCGTGCATCGGGTCAGGGCCGTCGCGGTCACCATCCGCAAGCGCTCCGCTGCGGCGATGCATGACTCGCCAACGAAGTTGCCGCTCTCCAGCAACGCGACGGTCGCCTCTTTCCCGCGCTCGGAGACGACGGTCAGTTTGACGTTGCCCTTCTTGATGTAGAACACAGCGTCCGCAGCGTCTCCCTGCGAAAAGAGAACCTGATTCTTCTTGAGATCGACGAGAGTTCTGCCCACGCCCGCTTGCTCGAGGAAGACCTCCGGATCAAATGGCGGAGCCTCTCGACTTCGTGAGACGACGCTCTTCTCTGCCGTTGCGCGCATGGCGAAACGATAACACCGTCCAGCCGGGAGATCGAATCGCAGCATGTATCGTTTTGAAAGATCCCCGAACCTTCGTCGAATACGATTCCCTCGGTCGAGGCTGCCTAACCTCGAACCGAGGTACAGATGAAATCGCGGCTCCGTCGATGATGCGACAGGGCACCGCTGATCTTGAACCATTCAATGGCTGCCGTGAGATGTTCCCCATCAGTGAATCCTTTGTCGAGAGAGCGCCAGCCGGCCCTTCCCGAGTCATCTTCACGGCTCGCGGCGCGAGGGATTCCATGTGGACCAGCACCATCAAGATCTCTCTTCGCGGCGAACGGCTTTAGTCCGAGCAGGAAGGCCTCGACATCCAAGGCTCAGCTCTGCGATCGGTAATCGCTCACCGAGGTCAGTACAGGCGCGACCAGGAGCAGCGATTACCGCGGCGTCCCCGATGTCTGGGAAGGAGTGGCTGCAGGCATCGGCTCAGCGTGAACTTGAACACCTTCGCTCCCGCCCGAGATCGTGATCCGCTGTCCTTTGCCAAGCTGCGATGTTCGATGTTCGAAGTTCGTTTGCTCGACAGCGGTCGATGGCGCTTGCGCAGCGGATGCGGCAGCTCGCTGCTGATCCAGCGCACCGGCGTCAAGCAACAGCGAGTCAGTTCCCGGGTGATCGCGAATCGATCCCTCGTTGACAACCATCGGGTCATGGCGAATGGATATCGAATCGGACGGCTGCTGACGAGACGAGATCAAGTTGCTTGAAGCGGCTGAATGGGGACGGAATGCAGCCCACACGGAAAGAAGAAGGAACGCGACGACCACGGCAATGCCGGCGATCCCTGCATTCTTCAGTGTCACGTAACGTCTCGCGCGGCGGCGCTCTGGAAAGATTACTTTCATCCGGCGCGATTCGCGGCCGCAACCTGACGCGCTCCGTGTTGAACGGATCATCACGCTACCAGACTTTCCGGCTGGTGAAAGCACGCGCGTACAGTGGTCACCAGCGCCAAACCATCGAATGGCTTGTGAACGACAGCAAACACCAGGGGGAACCACGCATCGGTGATACTGGTTCGCGTGCCGGTCATGAGAATCACTCGGCGAAGTATGGATGGGTGGTGTTCCCGAAGGTTCCGGAGCACTGTTAGGCCTCCGTCGTGGGGCATCATCAGGTCAAGAAGCAGTGCATCATACCGATGGCCGTCGGCCGCGACCTGGCGGACCACGTCACGTCCATTGCCAAAGACGTCGACTCTGACATGAAGCGGTCGCAAGAGTTTCGTGACCAGCTTCTGCATCATGGTGTCGTCTTCAAGGACGAGTACGCGTTTGTAGCCAAAGGGCCACAGATGCGCAATCTGTCGCAACGGTCGGAGCATCGTCACCTTCCGGTGCCTTTTGGTGCCGCGGAGCGCCGGGATCTTCGTGACTGCTCCTTCTGCTGCAATATCAATGGATGGGGCGCGCATCAGAGCACCCTCAGCGTGGAGTGGACTTCTTTGACTCCATCGATTCTGCGCAGAAGCTCAACCGCGACATCCTTCTGCAATTCTCGGTCGACGCTGCCTCCGATTCGCACGATTCCGTTCAAGGAATCGATGTGAAACTTGCATCCGTCGAGCGCTCGCTGCCGCCCCAGGCTGCCCTCGGCAGACCGGACGATATTCACATCAGCAATGGGCTCGACCACATTAATGAGATTCGCGACCCGCTGATAGCCAAGATTTCTTGCCAAACGGCTAGCGTTCTCGGCCTTTCCTCTGTCGGCAGTTGTGCCGCGAATCAGGATGATGTCGCTGATCTGATAGACCCGGAGATCGGTGATGTCCGCGCCGGCGCTTCGGAACATGGCGGTGAGGTCGACCGGCTCCGACTGCGCGCGGGCCGCGGCAGGAACGAGCGCGACGGCGAGTGATACGAGTAGCGCTGCCCGGAAAGAGCGTGTCGGTTTGCGGTTCATTTTGTTTGGACCTCCGATGTGCTTGATGAGCGGATCGCGTGCCAGGAAACGGCCATTGATGCGGATAAATCTTTTTATTTCAGATATTTCTACTGCCTTTGTGGTCACCTCCTTGCACTCCAAATAAATTGCTCCTCCAAAAGGACGGTTTTCGTATGAATGACCCACAAACGGCCAGGGCATTCCAGGAACGGTTTCTGGATGGATACAACCGCTCGCAGCTAAGACGGGAAGTCCAGAACGCGAAACCCTTACAGTTCAGATCGCTCCGGAAAAAGTACACAGCGATGGCTTTCGGCGTTTCTCTTGCCCTCGGCGGTCTGGTTCCTCTCAACCTTTACGAGTCGATTGACGTCAACGGGAATCGCGAAGCTCCACCGGCCGCACGGCGTCTTCGGACAGCGGAAGAGATCGCCGTTCGACTCGAACGGGGTGTCGACAGAGGCGTCGCAACGGTTTCCGATCAGATCAAGGCCAATTTTTTCCTCAAGCATGTGCCTTTCGGGTCGATCATCTATAACGAGGCGAAGAAGAACAATCTGTCGCCTCTGCTCGTTGCGGCCGTGGCTCGCGCTGAATCCAGCTTCCACCCCACCGCGCGTTCGCATCGCGGCGCTGTCGGCGTGATGCAACTGGTTCCGCGTACTGGCCGCTGGCTCGGTGCCACCGACCTCGCCAACCCGACGCAGAACATCGTCGCTGGAACGAAATACCTGGCGTATCTCAGCGACCGCTTCGGCGGAAATGAGGACCATATGATCGCCGCGTACAACGCAGGCGAGGGAAACGTCCGGCGGTTTGGTGGCGTGCCACCATTCAACGAGACTCGTGATTACGTCGAAAGGGTCCATCGGTTCCAGCGTGACCTGCGCGCACGGATCGAAGGGCAGGTAAGCGACCTCTCAATTGGCGGGTCAGGACCCGCTTCGTATCTGCAGCGCCGCGACGCAATGCCTGAAGGATCGCGGCCGAAAATCGATATCCACTGGACCACGCCGGAAGAACGACGTATCCGTATCCGCATCCGCAGCTGAAGTCGCGGGCCTGTCTCGAATTGCACAGCACACAGCGCCATCCACGTGTTACTAAGGAGAAGTCATGAACACTGCCGTGATTCTCGTTGTCCTCGCTGCAGCCCTCGTACTCGCCATCGGAGCCGCGTTTCTGCCGATGCGCCTTCTCCTCACTCATATTGCCGCCAACATCCACCAGCTCATCGTCCGTCAGCGCGAACGCCGCGCCGCCGTCCGTCCGGCTCCGCCACGCCGGAAGGAGAGCGAGAATCCAGGTCCCGCCTGATTTCCCCAAGGGACCTTCCGTTCACCGTCGCATCGATTGGCAGTGCCGCCGACTCCATGTCGATTGCCGGCAAGGTCGCATGGTCGTCAACTCCATCCAACACGATTGCCGTCAAAGGGGCCGGGCCATGAGCATGCTGAAGGAATTCAAAGAATTCGCAATCAAAGGCAACGTTCTGGATCTCGCCGTTGCCGTGGTCATCGGCGCCGCGTTCGCGAAGATCCTCAACTCGTTCGTCGACGATATCCTGATGCCTCCGATCGGTATCCTCGTCGGCAAGCACGACATCTCGAGCTACTTCATTACTCTGTCTCCCGGTCATTATGAAACGCTGGCGCAGGCGAAGGCAGCCGGTGCGGCGACCTTGAACTACGGCGTGTTCCTCGCCACTGTCGTCAACTTTCTGATCATCGCTCTCGCCGTGTTTCTGGTCATCCGTCAGATCAATGCGATGACGCGCAAACCGGCGGAGCTGACGACGCCGAGCCTGCGCGACTGCCCACAATGCCTGTCGCCCGTTCCGATCAAAGCGACGCGATGTAAGTTCTGCACGCAGCCGGTGTAGCGGCGTGGTGTGCTGTTCTGCACAGACCGTCGTCCTGTCCGTCGGTACACTCGACGCATGCACAAGATCACTCTGGCAGTCGCATGTGTGGCGCTCGCGGGTTGCGCGGCGTCCATGACTCCGTCACTTCCGATGGGACGAATAAATGTCGCGGGAGGCATCCTCGCACCGTGTTCCCCTGATCACAGAGGCGCTCGAGCTTGTGACGACGCACTGTTCAACACCAGCGTCATTTCACAGATCCACAAGGGGCAGTCGCAAAACGAAGTTCGCGGAATCATGCGGCACGACGCGGAGAAACGAGAGGTCGACGGATTCACCGAATCGTGGGGTTACCTCACAAGCTACCAGAACCAAATGATCACCTGGATCACCTTCACGGATCGCAAAGTCAGCTCGTTGACGCACGAAATCGTGGAAGGGCACTGAGCTCATGCGCAACCAACAAGAGAGCGCAGAGCGGGTGGCAGCGGCGATCGTCGGGGTTCTGAGCAGCATGGCACTGCGCGTCGAATGCGCAAACGATCGCAGCGCGATTTGCTACGCGGTGCGCAGCACATCGCTGAGGCTGCGCTCGATCGTTCTGAACCGCGCGGCGCTTCGGCGGCTGCTGACTGCCACGAACGGTCTGGTGAAAATCGAATATCTGAAGCGCGACCTTCTCCGTACGGCAGTTCATCGCGCTGAATACCGGTATCCCCGAAGCCGCCGGCGAGCAGCGATTCAGAACTGAGCGCCGAGCATGGGAGAGCGGCCGTCTCGGCCGCACTCGTTTTAGCTGCCGCGGGACAGGAGCGGCAACTGAGGACGGGACGCTCGCTCTCCGACGACGGGCCGCAGCAACAGAACGATGACATTGACGATCGCCGCAGGCACCAGGACGCTCAGCGCGATTACCAGAACCGTCGGCGGAACGTCGACGCGCGAGACGATGAGATTCCAACGACCGATCGCGATCATGCTGGCGTGGCCCGCCCAGAGCACCGTCTCCACGGCCGGCAGTCGCTCATCGGCTCGAAGATGAAACCCCGATGGGGATGGCGCCACAATTGACGGGCACGAACGGCCGCGACGCGCGCCGTGACCGCTTGTGAATCGCGCGCGCGATCAGCTCTTTTCCCGTTCCGGTCTCGCCGGTGATCAGCACGGTCGAATCGGTGCCGGAGACTTTGGTCACGAGCGAGAGCACGCGGCGCAGCGGTGTCGAGGAGCCGACGATCCCCTCGAACATCGGTGCCTGGCTGATTTCGTCGCGCAGCGCAACGTTCTCGTTGTAGAGCTGGTCTTTCAATTTGCGCAGCTCTTCTTCGGCATGTTTCGGTCGTCGATGTCGGTGATCGTTCCGTCGGCTCTGCCATCGCCGTTGAAGTCGCCGACGGTAAGGGCCACTGGATGGGTGCCGGCGGGCTAATTTGCGATCAGCGAGAGAAGCGCACTGCGTCGTGCAGACATGTCTCAATCTCCCCGAGACGATGTTCTCCGTGCGACGCAGCTCACAATGGAATTTGGGACCCGCAGGAGCGTACGGTGGACAACTTCCCGATCTTGGGTGGATAAATCGTACCGCATCCAGGAGCGTGTTGCGGCCAGGTGGATCCGATGTGATTGGTGGAGCTGATCGGGCTCCAACCGACGACCTCCTGAGTGGGAGTTCCGCCTTTGTCTCGAGACATGCGCGGACACCTCCAGATTCAATATTTTACCGCCGTCTGGACTTGTCTCGATTCGTCTGGCGGATGCGAACTAGACGCGGAACTAGACACTCTGGAATTGCGATCATCCTTTAAATCACTCCCATAACACGGGGCGCTTGCCCGCATTGTGCGAAGTCGACTCGCGACTAACCGGTAGAGGAGCCGTCGCAATTCAGCCGAAATCACTCCACACTCATCGGCAAGTTAGGCGGCGTGTGCATCGGGCGTCTCGGTTACGGACAACCTGCACGGCGGCGGACGTGGTCGCGTCGGCAATCACCTTCATCGCCTCGGCCGATTTCCGGCAATCCTCGGCTCGATTTTTTTCGGCGCGAACATT
>QHVY01000175.1:0-3830 GCA_003223695.1 Acidobacteriota bacterium | reverse complement strand
GTCGTCGATTCCCCGGAGCGCACGGCAGCCGTGGGTATCACCCGCGTCGCGCGGACGACAGGCGCCGCGCTCGTGCCGATCCTCGCGGTTCCGCTCGTCAGCGGCACTCTCGACTGGGTCCCGTTCGTCGTCGCCGGCGTGCTGAAGGTCATCTACGATCTGCTTCTGTTGCGCAACTTCCGCATGACTTCTACGGCGGATCGCTGACCAGTTTCCAGTCGATTTTCGCGATCGTCTCGAGGTTCTTGACCTTCGGATTCGGCTTTGTGGACACGCCATCGTCTGCGATTTGATTGGCATCGAGATACGTCTCCGTAGCAAGCGGAGGCACGGGGGCGCTGCTCGGTGGTAAGGCCGGTCCCGGACAGGTTTGCTGATACGTCATCTGCTTTTGTGCGAGCAGGCCAAAATCATAGCCGCGATACAGCTTTCCCCCTCTCGGGACAAAGTTCCATGTAGTGAGGACGACGATATCGAGCGGCACCGTATCCGACCCGCTGCAGGTACACCCGTCTCCACAATTGCCATTCATGCTCCACGCGACTTCTCCGCTCCCCGTATAGCCGACTCCCGATACAGCCTCGCCTTCACTCGGAAGTGCCAGGCCATGCTTTGTGAGTTTCTTTGCCGAGGGGGAGGCTATGCGATGGAATTTCGCCGTGAACGACACACGCAGCGGCAGATTGGGGACCGTGCTGTCGACTGTCATCTTCACCGTCTTCCACCCGTAGCATTCCATGTTCGACGCAAACAATGTCGGCGGCTTGACGCCCTGCCGCATCACGGGCTCTCGCCGCTTGTACTGACTGTTGCTGAAGATGATGAGCAATTCGTCGATTCGCTCGGCGACGACTTCTCTGCAGAATTCCTTCGAATCGACGTCGGTCAAATCGCGCGCCTTGTTTTCCCATTCTCCGTTGATTTTCATCAGTGCTTGAACTCTGGCACCCAGGGTCTTCTCACGGTCGGCGTTGATCCATCGGATGCGGCCGAATTGCCAGTTTGAATGTCAGACCATTGATGAAAACGACGCTGCGCACTTTCGGGTCGCTGAATTTGAAGTCGAAGTACTGCGCCGAAAGAGGCTCGATCGACAACGGCCCGGCAAAAACTCCGTTCGATTCCATTTCGGCAACACGATCCGAACCTCCAAGAAGGACATTTGTTTCCTCGGCCGAGGCGCCGATGTTCAGCTTGTCGAGCATATAGTCATTCACCGGAAATCGATTCCAATTCGCAACGACGAATTCGGGCCACACCGTCTCAAAACCGCCATAGGGAGTCAGCGCGCTATCGATCGCATCGAGACTCAGCCTGGTCTGTGCCGCTTCCCAGCTTCTTCTCACCAGGAGGTCATCGAAATGTCGACCGCCGATGTAGAAGGGCAACAGGTATGCTCCGAACTGATGGCCCGGACAGTTGACGCCCATGCACTCGAGCGACACTTCCGGAGCGTTAAGGAAATGCGGTGCCTGTAAGTGTTCCGAGTTCACCTCTTTATAAACGCGATCCTCCGCCCATGTGGCTGAGGCCTCGTGCCACCAATGGTATTCGGGAAACTGACAAGGTGTCGTGACGTCGTAGCTGAAAAGGATGGCGTGCATCAGCTCATGCGCGACAGCGGAAAAGATATTGGGCGCGCGGCTGTCGACTTCACTGAACGCCGGCGTCTGCTTACATCCGAAGTGTCCGGGAGCCGTCTCCAGAGACTGCGTTGTTCCATCAACGTTATGTCCGGGTCTCGAATCGTTAATGAAGACGAGGCTCAAATCCCAGCGGCGTGTTTCTCCGAAATATGGCAACGGTTCGCGGCCCATCAAATCGGTGAGGTTCGGCCAGATTCTCGCCTCGATCTCCGCGGCGATGTCTCTTGCTTTTTTGGCATCTCCAGCGACGTCGGTTCGGTACGTCACCGTGACTTTTCCCCCCAGGGCGGAGACGAAGTCGCTTGCGAACGCCGTGCTTTGCTTGCTCCAGCCGCACGCGTCCGCCTGTTGTTGCACCCAACCATTCGCCGCGTACGGCGGCCGCAAGAATGGCAACAAGGCCGCCTGCGTGGGCGCCGACAGAGTATCGAACTGTACGGCCACCTCCGCGGCGACCATGCTGTTCGTAACGGCGCTGTCGTCGCCCCGAAATTTCGCTGGAAGCCGGCAGTCTGCAAATGCGGCGTAGACACGATACTTGAGGGCTGTCTCCGCGTCGATCTGGCCGGACGCCAGAGCGGATGCGATCAACGTCTCGCTCGTCGGAGGACTTGTGGGAGGAAGGACCGCGCGGCGCCTCGGCACATTTTCAGCCAAAGCGCTCACCGACAGTGCAACGACGGCGACAAGCGATACGCAGAGTCGCATGCAGATCTCCTTAGGGCCGGAAGAGTGGATACTACACCGAAGCTGGTAGCCGGCGTTACGAGACCGTCGTGCCGAAAAGCTTGCTGACGCACGCGGGGAGCGCCATCGCTCCAGCGCCCCAGAACGCGACGCGTGCCGTTCCGATCCATGGCGACGCTCCCCTCGCGCGCGCCGCGAGTGCTCCGAGGCCGGCGAGGCAGACGAGGGAGATTGCGGCAACGACGATCGATGCGTACGCGATCGGCGCCAACACCACGGTGATGATCGGCAGAACGGCGCCGACAGCGAACGTGGCCGCCGATGCGAGCGCTGCCTGCACCGGGCGTGCGCTCGTCTGCTCCGTCAGGCCGAGCTCATCGCGCGCGTGCGCGCCTAACGCGTCGTGCGCCATCAGCTGCCGCGCGACGGTCCGCGCAAGCGCCGGCTCGACTCCGCGATGCACGTAGATGCCCGCGAGCTCGCGCTCCTCCGCCTCCGGTCCCGCTGCGGATTCGGTCGCGAACGCGACGAGCCAACGACCGGAAGTTCCCGGCTCTTGCCGGGAGCTTCCGATCTAGGTGGTAGTGAAATCTAGACGCCGGCCGCGGCCGCGAGCGGCCGCACGGCGCGGCCCCGCGCGGCGAGATCGAAGCGATCAAGATTCATCACTTTGTTCCACGCGGCCACGAAGTCACGCACGAACTTCTCCTTCGCGTCGTCACATCCATAGACTTCGGAGAGCGCTCGGAGTTGAGCGTTCGCACCAAAAACGAGGTCGACGGCGGTGGCGGTCCACTTGACCTTTCCCGTGGCGCGATCGCGACCCTCGTAGACGTTCGCATCCGAGGCGGATGCCTTCCACTCTGTGCTCATGTCCAGCAGGTTCACGAAAAAGTCGTTGCTTAGAGTCTCGGGCCGCTGCGTAAAGACGCCGTGTTGCGATTGCCGGAAGTTGGCGTTCAGCACCCGCATGCCGCCGATGAGAACCGTCATCTCGGGAGCAGTCAGGTTCAGCATGAAGGCGCGGTCCAGCAACAGGGTCTCCGGCGACAGCTTTTCTCCCGCTGCGACGTAGTTGCGGAACCCATCGTAGGTCGGCTCGAGCACGGCGAACGACTCAACGTCCGTTTGCTCCTGGCTCGCATCCGTCCGCCCCGGCGCGAACGGGACCGTGATGTCGTACCCGGCTTTCTTCGCCGCTTGCTCGACGGCCGCGCACCCACCCAAAACGATCAGGTCAGCGAGCGAGATCCTCTTCCCAGCACGCTTTTGGATCTGTTCCAGTTTCTGCAGCACCCTCCGCAACTCGGCCGGGTTGTTCACTTCCCATTCCTTCTGCGGCGCCAGACGAATTCGTGCTCCGTTGGCACCGCCGCGCTTGTCGGTGCCGCGGAAGGTGGCCGCCGACGCCCACGCGGTAGACACGAGCTGCGAGATGGAGAGGCCTGATGCGAGGATCTCGCGTTTGAAGGCAGCGATATCCTGCTCCCCGATCAG
>QHVY01000363.1 GCA_003223695.1 Acidobacteriota bacterium | reverse complement strand
AGTCAACATGTTGATAATCATACGGTCATCGACCACGTGAAGCCGCACTGCGACAGTCTCGAGCTGTACAAAGGCATTCTCGACGATCGATCGCGCGGCATTTTCGACGGCACGATCATTGTCCGCCCTGATGCGCAGAAGACAAATTCCCGTCAGGTCAATCGCAACCTGATTCTGTCGGAGAGCGCGATCATCGACTCCAAGCCGACGCTGGAGATCCACAACGATGACGTGAAATGCAGCCATGGATCGACGATCGGTCAGCTCGACGAAGAAGCTCTTTTCTATCTGCGCGCTCGTGGTCTTGGTGAGGCCGACGCGCGAAATATGCTGATTTACGCGTTCGCCAGCGAGATCGTCGATCGCATGAAAGTCGATGTGGTGAAGGAACAAATTCGAAGCGCAATCGTGAGGTTCCAGCGATGACGACGTTGGCCGGTCGCCGTTCGCCGTTCGCCGAAGAACTGGTTGGCTCCGCGGCCAACGGCCAACGGCCAACGGCGTACGATCTGGAGCAGATTCGCCGCGACTTTCCGATTCTGCATCGCACGATTCGCGGCGGCAAGAAGCTCGTCTATCTCGACAACGCGGCGACGACGCAGAAGCCACAGGTGGTGATCGATCGTCTCGTTCGGTTCTACACGCAAGAGAATTCGAACGTCCATCGCGGTGTGCACTACCTCAGCGAAGTGGCCACCGCCGCATACGAATCCGCACGCACGACAGTGAAGCGCTTCGTGAACGCTCGCGATGAAAAGGAAATCGTCTTCACGCGCGGGACGACCGAGAGCATCAATCTGGTCACCAGCTCGTGGGGGCGTCGCAACGTGCGCGCCGGCGACGAAGTGCTGATCACCGCGATCGAGCATCACTCGAACATCGTGCCGTGGCAGATTCTGTGCGATGAGACCGGCGCCACGCTGCGCGTCGCGCCGGTGAACGACGCGGGCGAGCTGATCATCGAGGAGTACGCGAAGCTTCTGACGCCGGAAACAAAAATCGTTGCCTTCGGCCACGCCTCCAACGCCCTCGGCACGATCAATCCGATCAAGCGCATGATCTCGATGGCGCACGCGAACCGATCGATCGTGCTCATCGACGGCGCGCAAGGCGTGCCGCACGTAACCATCGACGTTCAGGACCTCGACTGCGATTTCTACGCCTTCTCGGGCCATAAGGTGTACGGACCGACCGGCATCGGCGTGCTCTACGGAAAGCAGGCGCTGCTAGATGCGATGCCACCGTACCAGGGCGGCGGCGACATGATCCTCTCCGTCAGCTTCGAAAAGACGACCTACAACGCGCTGCCGTACAAGTTCGAAGCGGGAACGCCAGACATCGCCGGCGTCATCGGACTCGCAGCAGCGCTCGATTACGTCTCGTCGGTCGGCCTGACAAACATTGCCGCACACGAGCAGGATCTTCTGCATTACGCGACGTCGCGGCTGCAAGAGATCAAGGGTTTGCGCATCATTGGAACTGCAGCCGAAAAAGCGAGCGTGATTTCTTTCACCCTCGAAGGGGTGCACCCGCACGACATCGGCACGATCCTCGACCAGGACGGAATCGCCATTCGCACTGGCCATCATTGCGCACAGCCGCTGATGATGCGCTTTAACGTGCCGGCGACCGGCCGGGCATCATTCGCGCTCTACAACACGCGGGAAGAAGCCGATGCGCTCGTCGCCGGGCTGCACAAAGTCGTCGAGGTATTTCGCGGATGAATGACCTTCGCGAGCTGTATCAGCAGGTCATCCTCGACCACAATCGAAATCCGAGGAACTATCGAGAGCTGCCGGGGGCGACGAAGCGCGTCGAAGGTTACAACCCGCTTTGCGGCGATCACTATACGGTCTTCGTCGATCTCGACGGCGATGTCATCAAAGAGATCACGTTCACTGGTAACGGCTGCGCGATCTCGAAGTCATCCGCTTCGGTCATGACGACAACGGTGAAGGGAAAGCGAACCGAAGACGCTGAACGGCTCTTCGAAATTTTTCACAAGCTTGTCACCGGTGAACCGGCCGGGCTCAGCGAGGCAGAATTGGGCCGCCTCGCCGCGTTTTCTGGAGTGTCGGAGTTTCCGGCGCGAGTGAAGTGCGCGACGCTTGCATGGCATACCTTGCACAGTGCTCTGCAGGACGAACAAGAGGTGGTGACAACCGAATGAACATGCGCGAAGAAGTGACATTCAGCCGCAACGCCGATGGGATCATGATCCCCAGCGGCGAGCGGGTGCTGATTCCGCAGGGCTCCCACGGCACGATCACGCAGTCGCTGGGCGGCTCGTACACGCTGATTACCGACCGCGGGCTGATGATTCGTATCTCAGGCCGAGAAGTCGAGGCGATTGGCAAAACGCCGCAGAACGTGCCCGAGCTGCAGCAGGGCGAAGAGGTAACGCCGGAGAAGCTCGAGCAGCTCGTTTGGGAGCAGCTCAAAACCTGCTACGACCCCGAAATCCCCGTCAACATCGTCGACCTCGGCCTCGTTTATCTGT